>DAINQQ010000185.1:0-11438 GCA_036742645.1 Flavitalea sp. | reverse complement strand
GCCCCTGCTTTTATTGCAGGGGATGAGGCAAGAACTATTCGGAGTGATGATCGCGCGCGGCGACTTGGCTGTAGAAATTGGCTTCGAACGCATGAGCGAAATTCAGGCGGAGATTGTATGGATTTGAAGCCGGACATGTGCCTGTAATCTCGGCCACTTAAGTATTCCAAAACCTTAATAAGTCAGGCATAGCCACGAGGTCAGAAGTAACTGACGCAGCTCACGCGATCATGCTGAGTGTGTGCTAATCAATAAAGGTTTGCATACGATAGAAGTTATCGAAGCCTTAAAGGATATTCTGTATAGAAGCGGAAGGCATCCTGCAAAGAAAAGGTGTACGTTCCGTTCATTGAACATTGCCACTAGTTTTATGGATAGGTTCAATTTGAATCCAAATTCTGGCGTCAATGAGTCTGCTGAGCTAAACGTCGGTAGCTATTCAAAATAGAAACCACAACGACCGGGACTTACCTACGAAGAATTGAGATATTGGATAGAGGACAGCTGTAATCTCCATCATACGAATGTCTGTTCTGGAACTTTCGAAGACTTTCAGAACTAACCTTCATATATCAGCCACTATCATGATTGCAGTCATACCTGCTGTAAATCTTCATTCATAAATTCGTTCTGAAATTGGAGCTATGCCGTCTGCTAATGACATACTAAGAACGACCACCTATCTGGCACAACATTATATTACTGTTGCAATAGCATGGCATTTGCTCCTTTATTTTTTTCTCTTAATGGTGTTATTAGGAAAAAACAAACCTTCTAATCGGATAGTTGGTTTATTCTTAACGATCCCTTTATTATCTGTTTCATTTTTTGCATGGCAGGTGAGCAATCCGTTCAATGGAGTATCATTTTTGATGATCGGCATGGCTTTATTTTACCTTTCCATTCATGCTAAACCCGAAAGGCTTGTTCTTAATCCATCACTTTCTTTAAAAATAACAGGAGCCGGTATGCTGCTTTTTGGTCTAGTTTACCCGCATTTCCTAGGTCAGCAGTTAGTTGTTTACCTGTATGCTTCACCCACAGGAATAATACCTTGTCCTACGCTGTTAATGATAACAGGTGTTAATCTGATCTTCTTGTCCCAGCAGTCATCAAAATCGCTAATCGTATTGTTGGTTGCCGATATGTTCTATGGGCTGTTTGGTATCTTCAAGTTGCATGTTTATTTAGACATTCTGCTCGTGATCGGATCGATAGCCCTTTTTGTTCAGTTGATGCTTCAAAGGAATCTTCTTAAGAACTTAGATGAGAAATCGCTTGCTCGGCATAGATCGTTGAGATCAACTCTTATGCGTGTATTTCTTATGTTGCCCTTCTTTTTTGTATCTGCATACCCTATTTATTCATGGTTTTGCCGTTTATCAGCGAACAAAGAGGAACGCAGAATAGCGCTGCCAAGTGATCAACTGATTCAGCATGCAACAGCAGGGTATACCTTGGGAATAATCATAGGCCCTTCCGCTTCACAAATCTGGCCATGGTTAATACAGATGGGGCAAGGAAGCGGAGGGTTCTATACACATCAATGGTTAGAGAATATTCTCCGGGCCAATATCCAGAACGCCAATTCTATTATTCCTCAGTTTGAAAAGCCTCTATCAGGAGACACGATCTGGCTTACACCTAATCCATATCTTGGCAAACAAGGACAACACCTTATTATGAGTCAAATTGATCCGCCGCGTGCAATAGTATATAAACAAATATCACCGAATGGTTTTGCTGGTGCCTGCTCTTTTATGCTGGAAGAACAAACGGCTAATTGTACAAGGTTGTTATTCATGCGAGGAGGATCACATCATCCAGTTTTTGGTCCTGTTGCAAAACCTGGTTATTACTTCATGGATAATGGCATGCTGTCCGGGATTAAGCACAGAAGTGAATTCTCGAATACCAATTTTAGGAGAGGGAATTCAGGAAATATGTCTGGTCGTTAAAGTTGGTCGAATATAATTATATGAAAGAAAATCTGGAATCGCTACTTAAAACAGAAGATCAGCACCTTCAAAAGCTGAATGAGATTGTCCTTAATTCAATTGAGGAAGCAAAGCTAATTTCCGAAAAGTTATTTCAGTTTGAAGAGCAGAATCCCCGGCTAAAAAGTCGGATTGCAGATAAGATGGCTGAGTTTGGGGGTAGCTGGTACTTTATTCTTTTCTTTCTTGGAGTGATGTTATTTTGGATTGGGGCAAATATTTACCTGTTAAGAAAGGCGTTTGACCCATACCCGTTTATTCTGCTAAATCTTTTGCTTTCTACCATTGCTGCCTTACAGGCTCCGATTATTATGATGAGCCAGAACAGAAAGGAAGAAAAAGACAGGAAAAGAGCTATCAACGATTACCTAATAAATTTAAAAGCTGAAATAGAAGTTCGCAACCTGCATCAAAAATTTGATTTGTTGATTTCAGAACAAATGAAAACTATGTTCGAGATTCAGAAATTGCAAATGGATCTAATGGAAGAAATACGCGCCGAATTGCCGTCTAAAACACCGGTTTTGAATTCTTCAGGATTAACTAACCATCGCTTATTATCAGCTACGGGTCTGATGACCATCATTCTTTTTGGATCTCTAGTGATATAATTTGTGGCTATAAAAAACAATTGTATGAAAAAGATACTACTTGCTTTCGATGGAAGCCATTTTTCAGAAGGTGCTTTTGAATTTGCCAGGGCACTAAATGAAATGCAACCGATACTGCTTCTTGGCATATTTATCCCGCAGGTGGATTATGCTAACCTATGGAGTTATGCAAATTCAGCCAGCGGCCCCATGTTAATTCCGTTAATGGAGGATGAGGATTCGGATGCAGTGCAGAAGAATGTAGAACGTTTTGAAAAGCTTTGCCAAAGAAATAACATTCACTACAGGGTGCATAAGGACTTTTTTGACTTTGCGTTGCCTGAACTAAAAAAGGAAACACGCTTCGCTGATCTGGTAATCTTAAGCGGCGAAAGCTTTTACAAGAATCTTGGTACTGGCTCGCCTAACGATTACCTCAAGGAATCTTTACATGCTGCTGAATGTCCGGTGTTGGTAGTACCTGAAAAGTTTGCTTTTCCTGAAAGCAATATCATGGCCTATGATGGCAGCGAGTCATCTGTATATGCAATCAAGCAGTTTGCCTACCTGTTTCCGGAGCTTTGTAATAATCCAACCTGGTTAGTGTTTGCCGAAGAAGAGGGTAGGTTATTTCCTGAAAAGGTAAATATTGAAGAGTTGGCAGCAAGGCATTTTACTGATTTAACATTGTTCAAATTAGATATCGCTCCTAACAAATATTTCACTACCTGGATCAGTGAAAAAAGATCAGCCATTCTCGTTATTGGAGCATTCGGGCGGTCATCTGTTTCCCGGTTATTCAAACCCAGCTTTGTAACTGATGTGCTAAGTGATCATCGATTACCGGTTTTCATTGCTCACCGATGAATGGCGGGTATTGGTTGTTTAAGGGGGTGGCTATTGGCACCCTTTTTTTTTGATTAGAATCAGTGTTGTCACTAATCATCATCATAGATATCGCGACCTATGGCTGATACCTTCATTATATAAACTTTTTATATGGAAAAGATTTTGTTAGCTATAAATCCTGAGAAGATCAACACAAATACAATAGAGTTTGCGTGTTATTTGGCAAACCTTACTCATTCTAACTTGACAGCAATTTTTCTGGAACATACTGCAGGTGAGCAGACACCTGTTCTGAAAACTGCCTTCGGGGGGGCATACGTAGAAACCATCCTTGAATCGGATTTCCCGGGAAAAGCAGACGTTAATAACCGATGGCAACAAAACGTTTATGCTTTTGAAAATGCATGTTCTAATCGCGGAGTCATATCCTGTATTCATCGGCATAAAGGCGTTCCAACGGCGGAAGTTATTTTCGAGAGCCGTTTTGCAGATATGCTTATCGTTGATCCTGAAATATCTTTTCGTGATAAACCAGAAGTATTGCCTTCCTCGTTTGTAAAAGAAGTGCTCGCAAAAAGCGAATGTCCCGTTGTTGTGGCTCCTTATAGTTTTAACGGAATTGACAACATACTGTTTGCTTACGATGGCAGCGCATCATCAGCTTTTGCTATCAAGCAGTTTACCTACCTGCTTCCCGAGCTTTCGGGTAAAAAGATAACCATCCTCCAGGTTGATGAGCATGATGATTTACCAAGTATCGATAATACTAAACTGCGGGAATTGCTGCAAATGCATTACGGTGGCATTGAATTCGAGTTCTTGCATGGGAAAGCTTCCGATGAGTTGTTTGGTTATCTTATCAAAAAGAAAAATGTATTTGTTGTGATGGGTGCCTTTGGCAGAAATCTCATATCCGCAATTTTTAAACACAGTACTGCTGAAGTGCTGATTAAGGCTGTCAATCTACCCATATTTATTGCTCACCATTAAGATTTAATATGAAAAAGATCATTGCAGCTATTGATGGATTGAAACACTCGAAAAGTGTAACCAAATATGCGGTTTACTTGGCCAAACAAACCAATGCACATATCGTGGGAGTTTTTCTCGATGACTTCACTTATCACAGTTATAAAACATATGAGGTTATCGGGGATAATCGCGTTTCTGAAGAAACGCGGGAGACGCTCGAGGAACATGATAAGGAAACCAGAGAAGAGTCGTTGAAGAGCTTTAAAGACGCGTGCCAGGAAGCTTGCCTAAATTATTCCATACATCATGACAGAAGTATTGCCATTCACGAATTATTGCACGAAAGTATTTATGCGGATCTGCTGGTAATAGACAGGAAGGAAACGTTGACCCACTATGACGAGAAGATACCTACACGGTTTATCCGGGATCTTCTAAGTGAGGTACAGTGCCCGGTACTGCTGGTTCCACAGACATTTCAAGCTGTTGATAAACTCATACTATTGTATGATGGAGAGCCATCATCTGTATATGCCATCCGGACGTTTAGTTATGTATTACCGACATTGAAGCAGTTAGACACTGAAGTAGTATCTGTTAAAGGTGCTAACCAGACGGCTCATCTCCCAGACAAAAGGCTAATCAGGGAATTTATGAAACGGCACTATCCTAAAGCAAACTTTACCGTGTTGAACGGCGAACCTGAAGAGGAGATCGTTATACACCTCGAGGAACAAAATGGAAATATGCTCATTGTACTTGGTGCGTACAGGAGAGGTATGGTATCGCGGTGGTTCAGGCGTAGCATGGCGGATGTACTCATGGAACAATCAAATGCACCCCTGTTTATCGCACATAATTAATAACCTTTTCTACATTAGAAAGGAGCAAAATTAGTTTTATGAAAGGTCTGATAGTTTACAGTAGTAAATATGGAGCTACACGACAATATGCTCAATGGATTGCAGAGGAACTTGAGATAACAGTCCTGACTTCGGATGCCGCAACTGCGGAGGATTTAGTAAAGTATGATTTTCTTGTTGTTGGAAGTTCCGTGTATATGGGAAAACTGCTCATCACTGAATGGCTGAAGAAGAACATATCCAGGCTTCAAAACAAGAAGTTATTTCTGTTCGTGGTCTGTGGAACTCCATCTTCTGAAAAGGAAAAGCAGCAACGGATTTTGGATGAAAATGTTCCTGCTTTGCTCCGGCAAATGAGCCATACCTTCTTTCTTCCAGGAAGGCTAATCAAAAAAGAGCTTTCCTGGACTGACCGTCTGCTCGTTAAAATAGGAGCCAAAATGGAAAAGGATCCCATTAGAAAAAAAGCAATGTTAGAGGATATCGATGCGGTAAAAAGCGAAAATCTCGATGAGTTGATTAAAGCTATCCAGTCATTCTTTTCAAAACAAGTAGTCGCTTAGGCTTGATTTTAATGTTTAGCTATGTTGTTTTACTTGCCTTAGCCACAGTGATCACTTCGTTCGTTGCCGCTAACTGGATTAACAATCCGTCAAATACTGATTGGAGTTTTTGGCAGGTTGTATTTGCTGCACTGGGCATTTTTGCTCTGTTGAAAATTGTGAGTTTAACTCGTTCCATGGGATGGGTTGGATTGGCGTTATTAATCTGTATGGCCTTTGGTGCAATGGTATTGAGCATAAACTGGCGAAGAAAGCACACAGCTAACAATGGTGAACGGCCATTTCTCATCACAAAAGAAGTAATATCATGAAGCAAGAGCCTAATATGTATGACGTCTTTAAACAGGAAGCTCCGGAAGTCTTTGCTGCGTTTAATGGTTTGGTAGAATCGTTGATCAATACCAAAGGGTTAGATGCAAAAACAAAGCAACTTATTTACATAGGAATGAAAATGGCGATAGGCGATAAAACAGCCGTACGGTTTCATATTCCGATGGCTAAAGAGGCTGGTGCAACAAGAGACGAAATCAAAGACACTGTTTTACTTACATTGACTATAAACGGTTTAAAAGGTATGGAATTCCTGGTGCCAGCACTGCAGATATATGATGCTGCAGCGGTCTAGAACCTCGTTTACATAAGCAAAAATGAATGCTATTTACAAATGGAAGATGAGGATGTGGCAACGCGGTTACATGGAAAAAATACCTGGAGTTCAGGACAAAAAGCTTGCATTAATCATTAAAAAAATTGAGTTATGCTAGGAGTAATGGATATTATCGAAATTGAAGACGTACTACAACGTCAGGTTGTAGGACGTATCGGGTGCCACGCAAATGATATTACATATGTAGTGCCCATCAGCTACGCATACGATGGCACCTACATATATGGACATACGAGAGAAGGAATGAAGGTAGACCTGATGCGGATAAATCCTGCAGTCTGTTTCCAGGTAGACGATATGAAGGATATGGCAAACTGGAAAAGTGTTATCGCCTGGGGAGACTACGAAGAACTGGACGATAGCGCAGACCGGGCCAAAGCTTTACGAGTTTTAGAAGGCCGCATACTTCCCCTGGTCAGTAGTGAAACAACACATCTTTCGCCACTTTGGCCTTTTCCTGCAAACAACATAGACGTTATCAAAGGAATTGTCTTTCGGATACCGCTTAAAAAGAAAACAGGTCGATTTGAAAACAATGAAGTTAGGAGTGTAAATTAAAAGGCATATTTCAATCATACCGGTGTCTGACCCACATCATCGTTCCCGGAGAAGTGTTCCTGTATATTTAGGTATAAAAAATATTTTATGGCAAACGTTCAACACATACCCGGAAAAGGGGATAAGCAGTTTTTATTCGATGTGGATATCAATTGGGTATCGAAACAAAAGGGAGTTCTCTCCTCAAATGATATTCCGGAAAAAATTACAGTGGCTACTCCGCCTTTATTTGGTGGAGAAGACAAAGAATGGAGCCCGGAACATTTATTCCTTGGTGCCCTCAGCAGTTGCTTTATGACAACCTACCTGGCTTTCGCTAGAAATTTTGACCTTAACATTTCAGAGTTTAAATGTAGTACAATAGGGCAGGTTGAGTTGGTGGAGGGCAGATTCCAGTTTACCCGGATCAATATTTTCCCGAAAATTTATGTCTCAGATCAAGAATTACAAACTACAGCAAAACTTGCTTTGGAGAAAACGCAAAAATATTGTCTCGTTTCTAATTCTGTCACAGCCGAAATGATATACCATAGTGAGGTGCTCGTAATAGCACAGCACGACACAGCGAAAAACAAGGACTATGCAATACTTTGAATCCCATATTAATGGTAAAAAGCCCTGTACTGGTTGATTTTATGCTCAGTGGTGCGGCCCCTGTAAACTGATGGGGCCTGTACTTGAGGAGGTGAAAGGGAAAGTAGGGGACAGGGCAACAGTATTGAAATGGATATTGACAAAAATCCTTATTATACGCGGCGTTATGGTGTCTAATCAGTGCCGACACTTGCGCTTTTCAAAAACGGCAATTTATTGTGGCGCAAAGCTGGTGTAACTCCGGCCCATGAAAGATTAAAACATCTTGAACTGCTCATTGACTAATGAATATTTTGGCCCGTTCATGGGATTATGATTACTCTTAAAACCGCTTCTATGATTGTAATCGTCTTTGGTTTGCCTGGTGCAGGTAAAAGTTTTTTGCCTTAAGACTCGCAGACAGGATCAACGCTGAATACATAAGCAGTGATCGGATCCGGAAAAAGATGATCGCTCATCGAAGATACTCGGAAAAGGAGAAGTTATCAGTGTATGATGAAATGCTTACCCGCATGCGTACGCGGATTGAGGTAAAATACATCTCTGGTAATAGATGCAACCTTTTACAAGAATAATATCAGGGAAAAATTTATGAACGAGGCGCAGGAGGCGGACAATATTTATTTTATTGAAGTTGAGCTGAAGAATCGGTGATTAAAGAAATATTAAAACAGAAAAGGATAGACAGCGAAGCCGATTATAAGGTGTATAAAATGATAAAAGCCCAGTTCGAACCTACGCAGCACCCTGATCTGACATTGCACTCCAGGAATGACAACATAAATGAAATGATTGATGAAGCTCTCGAATACCTAAAGATTACCCAGATTACTTAAGGTTAAAGATGACAAAGGAACAGATCGATAAGACTTTGAAGATGAATTTCCCCGTGCGGAATTAGTAGAAACACATATTTCGTGCGTCATACTATCGGACGAATACGCCTTTAAAATAAAAAAAGCCGATTAAATATACATTCCTCGATTTTTCCAGCCTGGAAAAGCGCAAATATTATTGTGAAAGAGAGGTTGAGTTAAATGGGAGATTCAGTCACGACTTGTATATCGATGTCCAGCCCATAAGCGAAAAAACAGGGAGTTTTTTATATTGGTGAACCAGGTAGTCGAGATAATAGATTATGCTGTCAGGATGCGAAAGTTTGATAGGAACAGGCAAATGGATGTTCTCTTAAAGGCCAATAGTGTTACAGAAACTGACATCCAGCGTCTTGCAAAGAAGATCGCAGGATTCCATAAGAACGCTCGTGTGATTTATGCAAAGGACCTTGAAGCATTTCCAAATGAATTCGATGATCTCGGAAATGAAAAAGAATATGTAAGTACCTATCTGTCCTCTGATACCGTCATAATTATAGACCACGCCATTGAAGCGTCCAACGAGTTTATTAGAAACACAAACGTGTTTTGATCTCGAGGCTCAAAGCGGGCTTTTTCAGAGACTGTCACGGAGATCTGCACTCCAGGAATATTCTTTTATTACCGGATCCCCAGCTCTTTGACTGCATTGAATTTAACGATGACTTCCGGGAAATTGATGTGCTTAATGAAGTCGCCTTTCTCTGTATGGATCTGGATGCATTTGGAAGACAGGAAGTTTCCGCACTATTTCTAAAGAGTTACAATGAGCTTTTCTGCACTATAATAACTGGCGAAGATTATAGACTTTTTCTTTATTATAAAATGTACCGGGCAAATATTCGTGCAAAAGTAAATAGTTTAAGAGCATGCAGCACTGACAATGATGGTACGAGGCAAATTCTTCTTAGGGAGGCTGAAAAATATCTCAAACTAATAAAGATTTATTTAGGCCAATGTATTCGGACAAAGGTGCAACTGCTGCTGGGCAATATTAAGCAACACTCCTGATTACTTCCTTCGCTTTGTGGAATCTCTTTCCAGGAGTATCTTGAAGGCTCGTGCTTCAGGTATATAATCTAGCACTATTTTTAAGATTCCTATAAACGGAATAAATAAGATCATACCTGATACGCCCCATAGAATCCCGCCGGCAATAATAGCGACCAGGGTAGCCCAGGTGCTGACGTTTAACTGTGCTACAATTTTCGGGAAGATCACATTCGCCTCCAGGTATTGGACAAAGGCAAATATTGCCACAACGCCAACAGGATACCACAATGAATCGTTGGTGATCCAGTCACCGATTAATTATTTTAAAAAGATCTCGGTCAAAGTACTGACGATTCTCATCTTTTTTGCTGACTGCCGTCGTAGGATTGTACTTACGCTTCGAGGTATCTTGTATCAGATTATTAACGAAAAAAATGGAGGTTATTATGTCAACAAAAGCATTAACAAAAACAGGTGATTTAATGCCATCTGTATTTGAAGATTTTTTTAAACCATGGAACGAATGGTTCAATGGTGGATCTTTTGGAAAAGCCCTGACTGTACCCTCAGTAAACATTACAGAGAATAAAGACGATTACAAAGTTTCCGTTGCTGCGCCTGGCCTGAAAAAAAGTGACTTTAAGATCGATGTCGAAGGCAATATGCTCACCATCGGTAGCCAGAAAGAGGAAAACAAAGAAGAAAAAGATTCCCGCTATACGCGGAAAGAGTATAGCTATTCTTCGTTTAACCGAAGTTTCGCGTTACCTGAGGAAGTAAACCGGGAAAAGATCGAAGCAACCTATGAGGATGGTGTTCTCAAAGTGATGCTGCCAAAGAAGGAAGAAATAAAGAAAATGGCCGTATCAAAACAAATCGTCATAAAGTAGTCAGCTGCTCACTTTAATTTATGCTCCGCTGCACTGGGCAGCGGAGTTTTTAGCTTTTATGTTGGACTAGTTATAGGTTAGTCAATCACCTTTCTTCATTGCCAGGAAATAAGATTAGCAAAAGATAGCTGTCATTGAATTTTGAACTTCTTTAAAAGACAATCAACCTCGTGTATTATTCTAGTTCTGTTCCAAGGGCCGTTTTGCTGATTTGAATCACCCTTCATGTTGATCATTGTCTTTGATTTCCGCTTAACCAACACCTAATTTTAAAATTAGGGTAGAAAGCTACTCCAGGAGGATTTGCTATGAAAATAACAGATAAGATCGATCAAATTCAGAACGAAACTGATTCGTGGAAGCGGACTCTGGGATTTTTGTCGCAGGAAAATGCCAACTTGAAAATTCGCCTTGCAGAATTATTGAACACTGATCACTCGGCAGATAGTTTTCTCGAAACGGCTGAGCTATATCAAAACCGGTTTGTCCAAAAAGACGAGATCATTAAGCTCATGGAAAAAGATGTTTTTGAACTGGATAAATTGCTTCTTCGCGAAGTATATGAGGATGGAATCATTTTGAAAGATATTAGCTTCAGACAGACGAAATATCGGAAGGAAATAAAATCTCTGGAGTCGGCGTTCAGTGACTTGAAATTGCAATTCAATACTTATGTTTCTGAATTGACATAAATAAAGCAAATCGTTAAGGCGTTGTTCTTGGTGTTTTTTATACGGTTGAATGAAGCAACAAATATTCAAGCTCAAATAAATCCTGGCCTGGTACAACAGGTAGCGAGGGAGATCAAAGAAAGTCTTCTTTCACTGAAATATCGCTCAAAGGTCCAGGAATTTTATAAATGTTACCAATTTAACCTGGCATGGATAACAAGTGAATCCTCACGGGGAGAATTATTGAATTGTATCCTGAATGCCTCCGACCTGGGACTTGAATTTTGAAAAATCAAAGTAAAACACTTGTCACCAGTTTTCTTTCTTGTATCGAAGGTAGACTTAAAGGCTGAATC
>DAINQQ010000184.1:0-11483 GCA_036742645.1 Flavitalea sp. | reverse complement strand
GATGGAATTGAAACAATGGCAGCGCTGATGATGATGAAGTGATTAAATATGCAGCATAAGATGAAAAAGTCGGTTGATCTGTCAACAGCTCCAAAACTTTTTATTTTTGAAGTCTATCTCAGATGGGCCGTCAGAACAACCTCCAATTTCCTTTGCGTCTTTGTCTTTTTTACTTTGCCCAATAATCCATTTGCCTGTCTTGGTATGCTTCATAATAATACCCTGGGCATAGATGTCACCCTTTTGCCCGGTAACGTTGGGCCTACCATCATGAACAACTTTGATGGTATTCCCTCTGATTATTACAGTACAGGTTGCTCCCATGGTTTTTCCGCCCCATTCTGCCCATGCTATGGAATACGTGTATGTGCCATCCCTTGGTTTTTGAGCGTTTGTCAACGTTGATATGCAGAATAACATCAGGGTGATGGAGACGGTTTTCAATATGTTTGTCCGTTTAAAATTGTTTTGCATAATTCATTGACGATGTATCGACGGCCTCTTGCAAAACCTTAACTTCAACTTTAATATCCGGCTTCTTAAAATGTAGCCATCTTCAATTGGGACCTCATTCGGTTCAATTTCGCACAGGTGGCCTGGGCTGTAAATTACGAACTGTAAGTAACCAAATCAAAAAATACCAAAACGAGTAATATGAACAATTCAAACAACACCTCAACAATATTTGTAGCAGGGGCTACAGGCTTTTTAGGCAGTGAAATATGCCGCCAGTTAATTGAAAAAGGCAAAAAAGTAAAAGGTCTCGTCCGTGCTACATCAGATGCCAATAAAGTCGCGCATCTGCAAGGACTCGGTGTTGAGACCATAGAAGGAGACCTGAAAAACAAGGCTTCGTTGGAAAACGCTCTCCGTGACATTTCCGCCGTTATATCTACCGTTTCCTCGACGTTATCAAGACAGGAAGGCGATTCTATTCAAACGGTGGATGACGAAGGACAAATTAATTTGATTGATGCTGCAGCGGCTGCAGGCGTTAGACATTTTGTCTTTGTTTCGTTTTGTCCCATGCCAGGTGAATTTCCTCTGCAAGCGGCTAAACGCAAAGCAGAAAAGCATCTTGCTCAAAGCGGATTGAATTATACCGTTTTGCAGCCCACTTGTTTTATGGAAATCTGGCTTAGTCCCGCATTGGGGTTCGACTATCCGAACGCCAGAGCGACTATATATGGCGAAGGGAAGAACAAGCTTTCCTGGATAGCTATACGAGATGTTGCATACTTCGCTGTCGCTTCACTGCAAAATCCGGGGGCTAAAAACAGGATGATCGAGTTGGGTGGCCCCGATGCATTAAGCCCGCTCGAAGCAGTAAATATTTTTGAGGTAAATGGAGACATGAAATTTGAGCTGCAACTCGTGGCCGAAGAAGCGCTACAGGCGCAAAAGGAAGCTGCCCAGGATCCTTTAAGCGAATCCTTTGCCGCATTAATGCTAAGCGTAGCAAACGGAAGCCAAATTGATATGAAAAACACGCTTGAAGTTTTTCCAGTGCAACTGACATCAGTAACCGAATATGCAAAAAAATGCGTGAACGCTCCTGATCGAAAATCTCAGACAGCATCCAAAGCCTTGCAGTAACCTGGGGGCCGGCGCAAAGTTATTAAGTAAAAATATTGTTTAGATAGGCGGCGATTTGACTCAGAAATTATAGGGAGCAAGATCGCATGGGCAAAACATGCTCCCAGGCACTACCTTCATCTTTCCGATTTTGTGAGCCAGTTTAATTAGGAAGTCACCTCATTAATTATATACGCAGATAGTTAACATCATGGAAGAAAAAGTTTCAGGACATGCTATGAACAATTTTACCATATCAGGACAGTTTATACTTCGAATCCGGGCCTATCATCGCATCTTCACTCGCAACACGTACATATCGGCGGTAATAAACAATGTTTTTTCATCACCTGACAGGGCAACGTTAGAACAGAACTCGGGGAATTTTATTCGCCCTAACGGCAATCCCTCCCTGTTGAAAATCCATACTCCGCCGGGACCTGTTGCGAAAACATTTCCATACCTATCAATCTTCAATCCGTCGGGAGCGCCTTTTGCGGTATCGCTGGTGGCATCGTAGAAAACTATGGGGTTAATCAGGGAATCATTACGTCCGAAATCATACATGTACCAGATCTTCTTTTTTTCATCGGAATTCGCAACTATGAGTGACAGATCATCCCTTGTCACGGCAATGCCGTTTGGTCTTGTAATCGAATCCAACAACAGCGTTACCTGCCCTGAAGGTGTTACTTTATAAACTCCCTGGAATGGCATCTCCTTTAAAGGATCTTCCATGTTTTTTTCCAGCCCATATGGCGGATCAGTAAAAAAGATATCGCCATTAGTCCGCATAGCAGCATCGTTCGGACTATTAAATTTTTTTCCCTGGTAATTTGCTGCAAGCGTTTTGAAATTGGGTTTGGGATCATTAATAGGAGCATCCATGATAGCCAGTTGCCTGTTACCATGTTGACAAAGCACAAGCCGATCGCTGCTGTCGAGCAGCAACCCATTAGACCCGGTCTCGCCTCCACGCCTGGCCGTCTCAGTATATCCGGAAGGCTTTAGGTAAACCTGTTTTCCGTATTGCTCTGACCATTTATAGATTGTGTTCGCAGGAACATCAGAGAACAACAAAGTACCATAGGAATCCAGCCACAAAGGACCTTCACTCCAATCGCAGCCGTCAGCAATGATCTCAACGCGTGCCGTGTCGTGAACGATCTGGTGAAAGCTTTCATCCAAACTTTCAATGACTGCGACAGGCGGGTTTGTCGAACGGTTCTTATTCTTGTTCTGATCTTCACAAGACAAAAAAACTGTTATTAATAGAATGAAAGGAACTCTATACATATGGCTTTGTTTTGAATAACTAACGATTATTTCAATCCCATGTCGGTTATAATACCCTGAATTCTTTCATTCAATGACTGGTGAACAGCATCGAAGTCTTTGGCATTATTTAACGCAGTGTGAACGCTAAAATAGAATTTAATTTTCGGCTCCGTTCCGGAAGGTCTTGCAGATATTTTGCTTCGATCGGCAAGAATAAACTGCAGCACGTTGCTTTTTGGCAATTGTATTTTCCATTCTTCGCCGGACTGAAGATTTCTTCCCTGGCCCAATTCATAATCGAGTAACTGCACAACCGCGGATCCGTTAATGGTCTGTGGTGGGTTGCTTCGATACGTTTCCATCATTTCAGCAATCTCCTTTTGACCATTCATTCCTTTCTTAGTAATTGATATCAGGTACTCTTTGTAAAAACCAAACTGAACGTAGAGGTTGATCAATTTTTGATAGAGTGTTCTGCCCTTATTTTTTTCATAAGCCGCCATTTCACACAGGATGGCCACCGACGAAACAGCGTCTTTATCGCGTAATTTCGAACCGATCATTAAGCCATAGCTCTCTTCTCCTCCAATTACATAATTCTCGCCAGCTTCTTTTTCCTTGATCAGTTCTGCAATCCATTTAAAACCAGTAAGCACATTGTAACATTTGATATTGCTTCGTTCAGCGATCACGTCTATCATATCGGTGGTTACAATTGTTTTTACCACCATGTCATTCGCCTGCGCGATTCCTTTCGATTTGCGCGCCTCAATCATATAATTGAACGCAAGCACCGCGGTTTGATTACCATTTAACAGGACCCACTTCCCCTCATTGTCTTTAACGCCTATGCCTACCCTATCAGCATCCGGATCAGTTCCCAATAGAATATCCGCATCGAGCTGCTTTGCCTTTTTTAGTCCAAGGCTCATGGCTTCACTTTCCTCAGGATTGGGATATATTACAGTAGGAAAATTTCCGTCTGGCTGGCTTTGTTCTTCAACGATTGATACGTTTGTGAAACCAAATCTTTTCAACACCTCTGGCACCAATGTTATTCCTGTGCCATGAATAGGCGTATAAACAATTTTTAGATCGTGCTGCTTTTGGATGATTTCAGGATAAACGCTGAGATCTTTTACCATCGATATGTACGCTTCGTCCACGTCTCGCCCGATCAGCGTGATGTTTGCCTCTCCCCCACTCCATTTCACATCGTTTACTGACTCAATCTTATCTACCTCTTTAATCACATTTATATCGTGAGGAGGAACCAATTGGCCGCCATCATTCCAATAAGCTTTGTAGCCATTGTATTCCTTTGGATTGTGCGAGGCTGTACATACAACACCGCCCTGGCAACCAAGATGACGTATGGCAAATGACAACTCCGGTGTTGGCCTTAAAGCCTCAAATAAATAAACCCTGATATCGTTGGCGGCCATAACATTTGCAACGATCTCTGCAAACGTCCTGCTGTTATTGCGACTATCATGCGCTATTGCTACCCTTACCGGGGCACCGGGATAAGATTGTTTTAGATAATTGGCATAGCCCTGCGTGGCCATTCCGACCGTATACCTATTCATCCGGTTCGTACCAACGCCCATGATGCCACGAAGACCGCCCGTACCAAACTCAAGATTGCGATAGAAAGCTTCCGCTAACTCGTTGGGATTATCCTGTTGTAATCTTTTGATTTCTTTCTTCGTTGACTCGTCAAAATTTCCATCAAGCCATACGGTGGATCTTTTCATTATAACATCATCCATAAACAGTGGTTTGAATTGTCAGATTTTCTTGAAGTTACCGACTAAATTCGGGAAGATTAATAAGATAGCAAAAATTGAAGCCGGAGTAAACTTGCTTAATATTGTATATTCATTACCTACAAAAAAATATCGTGATCCTGTGCCACAAAAAATCATATTTACTTTTACACTGCTGGTCTTTTTCTCAAAGAGCATTTCACAGGAAGTCGATTTCACTTTCAATCATCGGTTCCACTACGCTACACATATAATACCAGATCCACTTCTAATTCGCCGGCCATTCCACGGACTCTCAGACAGTATTCCAAAAAACAAAGGGCGTTTGTGGCTGGTTGGAGGCACGCAAGCCGCGCTGTGGGTGGGATCGTTCGTCGCCCTGAATCAATTCTGGTACGCGGATTATCCGCGCAGCTCTTTTCATTTTTTTAATGATATAAAAGAATGGAACCAGATGGATAAGTTCGGCCATGTCTTCACAACTTTCTTCGTGAGCAATATTTCAAGCAAAATGTGGAAATGGGCCGGTCTCAGCCACAAGCGAGCGGTATGGTATGGCGCAATTAGTGCAATCGCTTACCAAAGCATCATAGAGGTGCTCGATGGTTACTCAGAAGAATGGGGATTTAGTATTCCAGACATGGGAGCAAATTTTTTAGGAGCTGCAATATTCGTCGCACAGGAACTAACCTGGGAAGAAAAAAGGCTTCGGTTGAAGCTTAGCTTCTTTGGCCATGACTATCCGAAAGAAGTGAAGCCACGATATGACGAGTTGTTCGGAACATCTTTTGTCGAAAGATATCTGAAGGATTACAATTCTCAAACATACTGGTTGAGTGTAAACCCACGATCATTCTTTCGAAATAGCAAATTCCCCGCATGGCTGAATATCGCCACCGGCTACAGTTCAGACCTCATGCTGGGAGGAACTCAGAATACATGGACGGATGAGCAGGGTGTTTTCCATGACCGCAGCGATCTTGACCGTACGAGGCGATTTTATCTTGCACCCGATATTGACTTTACCCGAATACCCACTAACAGTAAATTTCTAAAGCATTTATTCCTGTTAATGGGAGCTATTAAAATGCCCGCTCCTACACTGGAGCTAAATTCGCAAGGCAAGGTCAGGGGACATTGGCTTTATTTCTAGATAAAAATCGGTTGACCGTCAACAGTACAGTCTACGACAATCCCTTCAACCAGCGGCACTGACTGCGACCACAAACCTATTCCATCCACGCTCCGACAACGACTGACCCATCAACTTCCACATAAATATGTTCCTGTAAGGTTGTTGCTACTGAAATTCCTACATAATCAGAACAAACGGGAAATGCTTTGTGCGTTCTTTCCACCATCACCAATGTCTGTATTTTTTTGGGATAGTAAGCCAGAAAGGGTTTGATCGCATACAGCATGGTTCTGCCGCTATTCGCCACATCATCCACGATAATGATCACGCGATTATTGAAATCGCCCTGATAGCTCAATTTGATGTCACCGGGTGCTCTTTTATCTAGCGAAAGATGGATCAGTTCGGAACTAATCGAACTAATCTGCTGAAGCAATTGCTGGATGTTTTCTGCAATAACGCTGCCGTTCTCGCGAATGCCTACCAGTAAAATTTCTTTTTCATCCAGGTTATTTTCAACAATCTCGTAAGCCATCCGCTGCAGTTTTCTTGAAGCGGTAGTTCGATCGAGAATATAGTTCTTCGCCATGCTGTATTTTTTTCAAATCTAGGAGCAATATTTGAAATCTGCGACGAATTGCGCGAATTACCACCAAAGCATTCCGTGCTAATTCGTGTTCTGAGCCTGTCGAGGAATCCGTGGCAGAATTCACTCTGGATTTCAGTTCTGTGTTCCAGGTCTGAATTCTCCATAATACAATTATCTTAGCCCAGTAATCCATAAGCATGTCCTATATACAGCAAATTCTCTTTGCATTTGTTACAGTCCTGGCCATTTGGTTGTTTGCAAAAAAGGCAAAGGAAATCCGGAGAAATATTCTGCTTGGCAGAGACGAATTTTATAACGACAGACCGGGTGAAAGGTGGAAGAATGTTTTCCTGTTGGCTTTCGGACAGAAAAAAATGTTTAGAAATCCCCTGGTAGCAATACTTCACTTTGTCATATATGCCGGTTTTATCATCATCAATATCGAAGTGCTCGAAATTGTTCTTGACGGAATGTTCGGAACACACCGCCTGTTTGCAGACCTGCCCTTGTATTCATTGCTGATAAACAGTTTTGAATTTCTTGCCGTCGGTGTAATTATAGTATGTGTTGTATTCCTGGCGCGCCGGAACATTATAAAACTCCGCCGGTTCATCAGTCGTGATCTCGACGGTTGGCCTAGAAGTGATGCTAATTACATTCTTATCACCGAGATATTACTGATGACATTGTTTCTAACAATGAATGCCTCCGACACGTCATTGCAGCAACGTGGCCATGGATCATATGCAGAACATACCACGGGAAGTTTTGCTTTTTCGCAATGGCTTCATCCGCTCCTTAATAATCTTAGTGATTCATCACTGGTGATTCTCGAGCGTGTGTGCTGGTGGCTTCATATCCTTGGCATATATGCTTTTTTGAATTATCTGCCGTACTCAAAACACCTTCATATTCTTCTGGCATTTCCGAATACTTACTACGCCCGGTTGGAACCAAAAGGAAAAATCAAGAACATGGCATCGGTTCAGAATGAAGTATTGTATGCGATGCAACCCGAATTAGCACCTGCTGATGCAACACCTCCCGATAAGTTTGGTGCGAAAGATATATTCGATCTGAGTTGGAGGAATCTATTGGACGCGTACAGTTGTACTGAGTGCGGCCGATGCAGCGCCGCCTGTCCGGCTACTCAGACAGGCAAGCTATTGTCGCCACGAAAAATTATGATGGATACAAGGGATCGTGCAGAAGAAGTTGGAAGAAACATCAATGTTAATGGCGAGTTTAAGGACGATGGAAAAAAACTACTTCACGATTATATTTCCGTAGAAGAACTCAGGGCCTGTACCACCTGCCAGGCCTGCGTGCAGGAATGTCCTGTGGCAATTTCGCCGCTTGAAATTATTGTAGAGCTGCGCCGGTCGTTAATCATGGAAGAAAGCAATGCTCCCCAGGAATGGAACGCGATGTCGAGTAATATCGAAAACAATTTTGCGCCCTGGAAGTTTAGTCCCGAAGAAAGAGATAAATGGGCGGAGCAATGAACAATGGACAATGAACAATGAACAATGAATAATGAATAATAAGCAGTTAAGAAATCTGCTGAGAAAAGTGAATGTTCGTTACTGTGTTCATTTTTAGCTACTGTTCATTATTCATTGTTCACTGTTCATTGTTCACTATTCATTCTTCTTTTATCTCGCTGATTGCGTCTTTTTTCCTGATCATTTTATAGAGCATAATGATTGCGGTGATGGCGAAGATGCTGCCGATTACGTATTGAATGATATGCTGGTTGTTATTCAGGCTATCTACAATCAGCCTGCCTCCGAAGATAAATACAAGATTACCGATCAATGTTCCTATTCCGATTCCAGAAATGTATAGATTGTAATGACTGTTTTTCGGTAACAGAACTTTTTTCGTGAATAAAACGGTGCTCCAACCAAACCAAAAAGGGATCTGCACAGGATTAACGGCACTCAGAAAAACACCGAGCCAAAAACGGTGAAAGGAATAAGATAGAAGAATATTCTTTTTTTCATGTGGATCTACCGCCGCTATGAAGCTCGAAACCGCAAGAGCGGCGATAATCAACAATGTAAGCCATTCGAGCCACCGAAAAAGTTTTTTTCGTTTTCGCACCCAGTCCATGGCAACCAACGAGATCCTCACATAGATTACTTCCACAATCAATGCTCCTAAAGCAAAATAAAGAGCGGGACGGATTCCATCTGAAATCGAAATTTGCATAGCCGCCAGGTTCAGCGTTCCCAAAGGAAGCGTTCCTAAAAAACTAATGAACAACCCGGTTACGAATACACGCAGCAACTTCATTTCTAAAAGTACGAAATACTAAGTTTGATGAGCCGACCTGCCTGCCGGCTCACAGGTTGCTCATCATTCCGGCATCGCTGCCAACTTCTGCGAAATAAGCTTGTCTTCCCGGAACATCTTCACTCCTTCTTTGAAGCTAAGATATGGGTGACCTTTTTTGTGATTCGCACGGCTGATTCGCCATAGGATAAGCCAGTGACGAATGATTTCTTTCCATGCAAAGAAAAGCGAATGATTCGGGTCATAGATATGCGTAGGTTCGGAACCGGCTCCGTTTACTTCGATAACTGAAAAATTAATTCCCTGCTTCAGCTCGTCCCACGTGTTATACCGTATATCGAGCCTCCCAAAATAGAAGTCCTTCACTTGCTTACAAACGCGGTCAATCGTTTCAGTAAGCTCTTCATCGATCATATGAGAGGCATCGAGAAACTTTGCACCCCTTGCGTGATTTCCGTATGGCACCAATGTCTTCCTGGTGCCATCTTCCATTACGGCATCCAACTGTGCACCGTACATTTTTTCCAGGCTGTCCTTTTGAAGAATCGCTCGCTTTTCTTTCATCAACAGTTCTCTCATCGTGTTTATGCCATTACCAGTTACGGATAAAAATTCTTTTCTCACAATGCCGGTAATCGTACCCTTTGCCTGGTCTGGAAAACGGTAGTAAAAAATCCCAACTTCATTTTTGAAAGAAACGAATTCCTGAATATGAAAATCGAGAAAGGCATTTCGCACATAGGCTTTAACGTCTTCTTCGTCCTTTAACGCCTTCACACCTCTTCCTCGACCACCGATATCCGGTTTGCCAATGAGCGGAAATTCTAAGCCTTGTGATTTCAATTGTTCTATTACAATATTGGCGTTCGCAGGCAATGAAAAAAAAGCCGTCTTGGGAGAAAGATGTGGCGGCGTGATCGCGTAAATGTCTTTTTTGGATTCACTTAAAAATCCACCATTTTGAATCGAAGGATTTGAAGCGGCAAAAAAGAAAAAGGACCTTGCTCTTAAGCATAGAAATATCCAGATGGGATAAAGGAGCGCATATACGGTACCAAAACTCCAGTATTCCCAGTTAAGTAATTTAATGAAAAAAGGTTGATGCAAGATTCGCTGTATGCTATTCATTCTTTGTATCTCCCGACCAGTGATTTTTCGACTACCAGCTTCTCCTGGAAGGATTGATCGTTTTTTAAGTCGAGATATCGCATCAGGGCATGATCCGCGGATAGCGCCAGGGAGGTGACACTAACCGTAAAAACCTTCCCGCGGTCCATTTTTAAGTCATTGTGACAATCACCGTCACCTGTGAATTGGTGAAAATGGAGTATATCATTTTGGGAAGGATTTGAATTCTCGTTGATCCATTCTCCGAACCACTGATTCCTCTTGTCAATGACTGCGGGGTCATACAATGTTACTGAAGACCAGATATAAGGTTTTGACTCATCGAGCCGCCTGGAATGTTTTTTAGTTCCATCCCACCGGCATTCAAATAATCGACGGTCATCCCACATGATCGCTGTGAATGGCTCTATATTGTGAAGATTGATCTCTGTAAAAGAAATAAAGGGCTCTGGCCGATCGATGAGATTGGTCAAAACGAGGCCTCTGCTTTTACGATATGGAGGCTTGGGAGTGTGCGCAATAAAACCCCCATTTAAGAATACAATGGCATTACCGTTTTCGTGGGCGGCAATCCAGGTGCCCCCGGCGTCGCCGTCTTTCGGGAATAACAACTTTCCTGATTCGCCGTCGTAAACTGTGGGTGCACAAGCTGCGGTGCGACGATGTTTTTCATCGCGGTTCGACGTCAGGAAAATAGTATGTTCGGAAGGAATAAATGTTACTGTGCACATTGTTTGCGGTACTTAACGGTCGAGGAAGCCACACCGAAATCGTCCGACAATTGGATTCCAGACACTTCAGTGATACCTACACGTATCAATGCCATGTGATGGATAGTATGTTCCAGGTTATATGCGATTTCCCGATAGTAATTGGTACTAATAGTTATAGCCTGTGTGCTAGTTTCATCATAACAGGCCTCGAGCACAAGCTCTTTATTTGGCCGGCTTAATTTTCTAAAAATATCTTGCAATAACTCGCTCGCAAATTCTTTATCAGTTTCAATAGCGATATCTCTTGGCCTTTTTTCGTAATTGACCGCGTTTGAATCGTATCCTTTTTCAAGACATTGAAACAATTCGATAATATGGCGAACATGCTGGCCGATGGTGTTATTGAACAATGTATTACAGGGCTTGATATACTCTTCATGAGTAATTTGCCGCAAAGTGTCCGCAAGTTGTACAAAAACATTATTTACAGCTTGTTGTAATTGCATTGTTCAATTTTAATGGATGCAAAATAATATTATTTTTCTATTAACAATGCGCCCAATTCATTTTTTATAGACCAGTTGTACACTATCTACGCTTTTCTGGCAAATACCTTTAAAGTGACGGTCAGATTATCGCTTACGGAACTACTCTCACCCACTTCAAAGTCAATCCTGTTAATCTTGAATTCGCCGCTAAACAGGTATCCTCCTTCTTGCGGAACAGCGGTGAAAGGAAATGATATTTCCCGGGTCACATTCTTAATAGTGAGTTTACCAAACATAAAAAGCGTGCCTGCTTTTGACGAGGGTGTGATCTTTGAGGAAACAAATCGAATGGTGGGATATTTTTTAACATCAAAATACTCTTCCTTTCTCAGGTGATTGTCGCGAAGATTGATACCGGTATTGACAGATTTAGCATCAACAGTCACATCCATACTACTCGCAGCAAGATTTTCCTGGTTGAATTGGACAGACCCCTGCATCCCCTTGAAT
>DAINQQ010000183.1:9208-11681 GCA_036742645.1 Flavitalea sp. | reverse complement strand
CCAGCTTTGTCCCTGGATCGCCATTTTTGTAGAATCCACCCAAGGCATTTTCGCCATGTACTTTGCCGCTGAAACAACCGAGTTGTAAGCACTTTCACCCGGTTCTCCGTTTCTATAATAAATATTCGGATCAAACACCAGGTACCCATTACTTACAAAGTATGCGATGTTAATTGTTGAAGCACTCGGGGCCGGCGCTCTGTAGTTAAATAGACCATCCGCATTTTTCTCGTAGAAATAAAAGATGACAGGATATTTTTTAGTCGGATCAAAATTCTCAGGCTTAAACAATAAACCTTCTGCCTGTTTTCCATCGAACATTTTCCACTTCACCAATTCCGACGTAAGCCAGTTGTATTCCTGCTGCTGCGGATTAATTGAACTGAGACGGGTAAGAGATTTGAAGTCCTTTGTTGAATAGAGATCCGGAGACTCTTTGAAATTCATGCGACTGACCAGATATTGTTCCGCGTTCTTTGCTTTTAATGGAGTTGTATACGCATAAGGTCCCAGTACATGCTGAACAGGGTCAGATTTTTCTTTAAGTTTCACTGAATAAAATCCATCATATTTATTGACACGATTGAAACCCGATAACAGAATATTTTCATCTTCCCCAATAAAGCGCTTTTCACGATCGAGGTCAACATAACGAAAGACGAGTCTATTTTTCTTGCCCATCCCATTGGTAATATTTACCGGCTGCCTGATGCCATCCGGATCTGCTTTCCAAATATCGTAGCGATCGTTTATTAAAATGTCTTTATCATCTTCAATCCATCCTGCAATGCCAAATGGTGAAGGATCATCCGGATGATCATCCTCATCGTCATACAAATGTTCTTTTATGCTCTGCGAAATGTTCTTGATAACTCCAGTGGTAACGTTGTAGGTATAGTAATTTTTAGTGGAAATATCATACCAAATGACAAACTTACCTCCTGGGGATGCCGTAACAAATCCCCGTTGTTTTTCCCGCACAAGTTTCCTCGATCCGTCCTTTGTTGATACGAGATACGCCGTTTGCCGTGTAAACCCTTCCCACTGCTGTGAGATCCTATTTCCCTTTGTCGAAGTTGCCAAAACATAATCGGCATTGCCTTCGTCTACAAGGATTATGTTTTCCGAGCTGTCACTACCGAGCTGAATGAATTTATCCTGGGTGCGATGCAAGACCGCCATAAAACTCCGCCGAAGTTCAAGATTTGCCTGAACCAATTGCTGTGGCTGAAGATAATCGTCATTATAGTGCCATATATCCAACCTCGCTGTTTCAAAATCCACGAGCGTTGTGTCCTTTGGCTTACGGATAGGCGTTATTCCGAAATATAGCTTCTTACCATCCTTACTGAAATTCAGAAAAGCGTTTTCACTGACTGTAAATCCCCTAACCATTTCTGAACTACCGCGGTGTGCCCGCAAGCGCGCGCTGTCCATGCCATTCTCATAGTAGTAAAGCTTATAGAATTTCTGTAAAGCTTTTGTACTACTGTCACGGTCAGCTACAAAGGCGAGTTGAGCGCCTTCTTCATCAGTAGTAAGACTCTTTACATCATTGAAAACACTAAAAACAGTATCGACTTTCCGGTTTTCCGTATTTACCCATAGAATAAAGGCTCTCGATAAAGAATCAGCATTTTTCCTGGTGGTTTTGATTACAAGGCGATTGCCTTTTTTACTAAAACTATAATCATTTACAAACTTATAAGTAACCTCCGCCCCGGTGACCAGGTTCCTGAAAATGAGATCCGTGCCCTCTTCTACGGGTTCTGCTGGCTTCGAATTTGGTTTGATGTCTTTTTTGGGCGATTGTAACACAACAAGTCCTTTTGTCTTCGCCTCATTCGCCTTGTTGCGTATACTGTCTGCGGCCTTTGCAAGACTGTCCGCCATCCTTAGCAAATTGTTTACCTGTGTCAACGAGTCGGGACGTTCTTTGGGTTTGGAGGTTTCGGGCAACGATTTTTCCAAATGATATGCAACCCAGCCGAAACCTTTTTCCGGAGTTTTGTAAGATTTTATTCTTTCTATTTTAAATATGCTGTCTTTGCCCAGTTCCATAATGGCAAGGCTGTCTTTGGGCATATCCTCCGGCTTTTTCTTTTTTATTCTTGCTTCGCGTGTATCCTTAAAAAATGGTTTTATCCTGAATATAATATACCTGCTGTCTTCAGTGATCGTAGCGTTATACCCTCGGGGAATCTCTTTTTTGTATGATTGATCAGATGCCTGGATCACAAGGGTAGCATCTCCTTCCTGCGGAGTGATCGTGTAGACTACAAATTTTCCATCATTACTTATATATCTCTCGCCGATATTTTGCCAGCCATCATAGACGGCATGTGTCAAGGGTTTTTTTTGCCCGTGAGCGTTAGTGGCAACAATGAATAATACCAAAGTCAATAATCTCCTCATTCGTGTATTTTTTTACGAATTACGCAATAAAGTGCTAAACAGGGAAATTTGATCTTCA
>DAINQQ010000183.1:1843-9108 GCA_036742645.1 Flavitalea sp. | reverse complement strand
TATGAGAGTAGCCTCATCATATTTTTCGATGCTTTCTGTAAATGAGCAATGTTTGAATCATAATCGAGAGCATAATCAGGCTCAAACCCCAATAAAAACTGGATTGCAGAGATTTGTCTTCGCGAAAGACTATAAACGCCAGAAAAATGCCATATAAAGGCTCGAGGTTGTACGTAAGGTTGACAGTGAAAGCGCTGATCTTCGTCAGAGCTTTGGTCATTAGGTTGAATGCGATTACGGTACAGAATAAACTTAAAACAAGCAGCCATCCAAGATCACTCCAGCCGGGAACCAGAGCATTCGAAGGAAAAAAATGCAGGTATACTGGCATCATGAGCGTCAGGAATAAAAAACCGCCACTGAGTTCATACAGCGTCAGGTCCTCCGAAGTCGTGCCTTGTATCAACCTGCGGTTCAGGATCGGAAACAGACAACCTAAAAATGCAGAAATAATTCCAATGATGATTCCTGTTTTGAATCGGGGGTCAAAATGAAAAATAAGATATATCCCAGCAATAGTTAGCAGTCCGAGTAAAATTTCGATAATGCTCATACGATGTCTCAGAATCAGCGGCTCAAAAATAGCAGTAAAGAAACCGATGGATGAAAAACACACAAGCGCCACAGAAACGTTCGCGCTTTTGATACTCGCATAAAAAGTTACCCAATGGAGGGCAGCTATTACCCCCACACCTGATAGCGCAAGAATTTTGTTGCGGGAAAGCGGTCGGTTTTTTCTACGCAGAAAAGATAGAAATCCTAATATAACAACAGTAAACAACAGCCGGTACCATACAAGCAATCCTTCATTCAATGTGATCAACCTTCCGAGAATACCTGTAAACCCGGCAAGAAGAACGGCAATATGTAATTGAAAAAATGCCTTTCGCATGAGAAGAGACAAAGATGCGCAAAACAGGAATGCGAACGTGAGCGTTTCTGTCGTAGAATAGGCTCGCAAAGAAGCCAAGGCGCAAAGGATAGGCATTCTTTGGGCCTTGGTGTCTTTGCCCGAACTATTTACACAACAACAAAAAGGATTATTTTGACTTGGCTAAAGCTTCTTCCCGGGAGGGAGAATGAAATTCTGAGGGGCCGTTTTTCTTTACACGATTGCGATAGTCTTTAAACAAACTATACCAGCGTAATTTCAGTACGCCCAAAATCCCTTCTTTCACAATGCCCTTATGCATCTTTGAAACGCCGTACTTTCTATCCTCGAAAATAATTGGCACTTCCTTGATCTTAAACCCAAGTTTCCATGCGGCGAATTTCATTTCAATCTGGAATGCATAGCCGAGAAACTTGATCTGGTCAAGGTTGATAGTTTCAAGTACTTCTTTTTTGTAACAGACAAAACCTGCAGTGGTGTCTTTGACAGGCATCCAGGTAATAAGGCGTGTGTACAGAGAACCACCCTTCGACAAGAAAATGCGGTCTTTCGGCCAGTTGATCGTCCCACCACCTTTTATATATCTTGAACCGATAGCAACGTCTGCGCCCCCGATCTTACATGCCTCATATAAACGCCGAAGATCTTTTGGATTGTGCGAGAAATCGGCATCCATCTCGAAAATATATCGAAAGCCTCTTTCAACAGCCCATTTAAAACCATATATGTAAGCAGTACCTAATCCGAGTTTTCCCTTTCTTTCTTCCAGATATAATTCGACAGGATATTTTGATTGAAGCTTGCGTACAATGTCTGCCGTTCCATCAGGTGAGCTGTCGTCAATAACTAAAACGTGGAAATTCTCTTTCAAAGAAAATATGGCCTGGATTATATCGGCGATGTTCTCTTTTTCGTTGTAAGTAGGTATTATAACAATCTTTTCCAAGCTCGAAAGTGTAGATACGAATGTACAATTTTTCACTGGGGCTTTTTTACACAAGTTTCCCCCGTTTTAATTTAGCCCTTCTTTAACATTGTACGATTGAACACTTCTGTAAGCTTTTGCTTGGTATGAAGAGGAAAGTCTCCTTTCATCATCCAGTCGTAATACTGCGGTTCGGATTTTAAGACGTCTGCAACTGGTCTGCCTTTATGTTTTCCGAAATTGAAAATTTCGACGCCATTATCAAGAATCATTCGCCGTGCAAAGTCAACGATACAATCTTCTCCAATGCATTGAAGAATGCTCTCGATGGTATGTCCAAGCTGAGGATACTTTTGCAGTTGTGCCTGTAAAACTTCCCAGGTTGCGACAGCGTCCGCTTCCGCACCATGAGCTCCATCAAGACTTTGATTGCAATAAAATTTGTACGCTGCACTCAAAGTTCTTTGCTCCATCATATGGAAGATCTTTTGTACATCCAAAAGTCTTCGTCCCTTAAAATCGAAATCGAGGCCAACTCTCAAGAACTCTTCGGCCAGTAATGGAATGTCAACCCGGTTCGAATTGTACCCCCCAAGATCACAATTGTCCAGGAACTGTTTTATTTCATTAGCTACCTGCCGGAAAGTGGGAGCATCTTTGAGCATTTCATTTGTGAGGCCATGAACTTCACTGGATGTTTTCGAAACCGGCATTTCCGGGTTGAGTAACTTTCGTTTAACTGTCTTTGTGCCATCCACAGCAATGCGGACAATTGCTATCTCAACAATCCTGTCGACACTGAGGTTTGTTCCGGTTGTTTCTACATCGATAATTGCGAGCGGCTTAGTTAACTGTAACATAGTAATTGGTTCAGCAGATATTGGGTTCCGGGTAAATCTATTTTTTTGTGATCAAGTTTGCAAATGTAAGAATATCTGCACCATCATAGTTGCCGGAACTCATCAATAAGAGATTTGTTTTCGCGTACGAAAAAGAACGCATCCATTTTTCAAGCTCGACGCGATTGTTCAGAACCACTAAATTTTGTTTGGCGAATCCCTCCTTTACTTTCTCCTTTGAAAGATTCGGCAGGCGTTTCAATTCCAAAGCATGCTGCGAATAAAAAACAGCTGCTTCATTAGCCTTGTCCATCGCTCCTTTGTATTCGTTCATGAATTGTTCATTGAGGCTGCTAAATGTATGCAGTTCCAAAACTGCAACCAATTTCCTCGCCGGATACTGCTGTGCCACTGCTTCGATCGTTGCCTTCACCTTCGAAGGGGCGTGTGCGAAATCACGGAAAACAATAACATCATCGCTTTTCGAAAGTACCTCGAGGCGCTTCGATGCTCCAGTGAAATTACTGATCGCTCGAACAAATGTTCTCGTGTTTACACCAAGTTTTTTGCAGGTATAAAACGCTGCCTGAAGATTTAGTAAGTTGTGATTACCGAAAACGCTCAAGGTTCCCTTCTCACCTTCAAGGTGGATCACTGTGCTTCCTTCCCCGATCGAGTGCTCCGGTAAACCGTAAGGCTGATACTCCAAATCCTTTCTACGGTTGTCTTCAACAAGACGGTGCAACACGCGATCAGTCTCATTATAAATAAGCAAGCCTTCGGGTTCTATCTTCTCAATAAATAGCTTGAACTGCTCCAGGTAAAATTCGAACGTTGGGAACACATTGATATGATCCCAGGCTATCCCCGTGAGGATGGCGATGTGTGGAAATAAAAAGTGAAACTTTGGACGTTTTTCTATTACACTCGCCGGATACTCGTCGCCTTCACATACTATCACAGGTGCATCGGTGATGTTGACCGATTGATCAAATCCGTCGAGCTTCGCTCCTACCAGGTAATCGAATTGCTTACCGGCATTTTTAAGGACGTGCATGATCATCGAAGTCGTGGTGGTTTTACCGTGACTTCCGCCGACAACGACCCGGGTTTTTTGCCTGCTTTCCTGGAAAATATATTCCGGGAAGGAATATATCTTTAAGTTGAGTGTACGCGCTTTCAAAAGCTCAGGGTTATCTTGTTTGGCATGCATTCCGAGGATGATCGAATCAAGACTTTCATTGATCTTTTCGGGGAACCAACCCGTTTCAGGCGGCAATAAGCCTGCTTTTTCGAGGTTGGATTTTGCCGGCTCAAAGATTTCATCATCGCTTCCTGTAACGATATATCCTTTTTGCTTCAACGCCAGCGCCAGTTGATGCATTACACTCCCTCCGATGGCTATAAAATGTACTTTCATGTATTGGATTTGCGCTAAAGTATTTAAACCTCAATATATTGGAAAAAAATTTTTATATTGATATGGCAGTTTATTTGCATAAACAGAATTTAAGTGTTTATTTTGAGTATCGTTCCATCCAATCCTACAGATTTCCCCCCTATTTTACTATTTAGTCCGCCTCCTTTGAATCACCTGATGATCGTTTAGCCCTTTTGACATCAGGGTTCTTAAACTTTAAATACCACAAAAAATGAAAAGGACATTGTTTATTGCATTTATTGCACTCGCAGCTATGGTTACGATAACCTCTTGCACTGCTCAAAGTGGCTGTAAAGGGACTCATGGTATGGTTGGATATGGCGGACGTGTTGCGCGCTAAAATTATTTTATAGCTGATATGGAAGGTTACCTAAGGGTAGCCTTTTTTATTGTTATAATGTGGTATTTATGCCTCATTGGATTGTTCCTCTGTATAACTGGTGCCCCTTTGTGGTTATTTTTTTTACCACAGAGGTATTCCCAGAGGAGTTAGCTGGCATATTATTTAGGGATACCTTATAAACAACACTGAAAACATGAATTGGATATCATTACAAGATGAACACCAGGTTAGGGAGATTAAAGAGAAATCGAACATTCGGCCGCAGGTGATTTACAAACACAGTGTCCGGTGCGGAGTGAGCAGCGTGGTTAAAAGCAGGTTGGAAAAAGCAAAGCTTCCATCCGATATCGATTACTATTTTCTGGACATTATTCATAACCGTTCGATATCAAACAAAATAGCAGAAGAGTTTATGGTTTATCACGAATCACCACAGGTACTTGTTATCCGAAATGGCGAATGTGTTTATGACGAAAGCCATATGGGCATCACGGCACAGGAGATCGAGGCCCAGGCGATGTAACTACTTTCTTTTATAGAAAAATAGATTAACCGTCGAAGAATAGGCTTTTTCACTAAGCGTATAGAATCCAGAGTTATCGGCCGCGAATGCCACCGCCTCACCCTGCGGCTCGAGTCGGTATGCAAGGTTTACAGGCGCTTTTTGTAAAGACTTTTCAACACTTTCCCCGGTGGCTATAGCGAAATAGTTTAATGCAGGATAAGTCTTTACGATTAGCTCCCTGCCATCTGCTGAAATTGCCGCGCCAGTTACCCCGCTGAATGTTAATTTTCCCGATGGTATTGCCTGGTTGATCGCTGTAATATTTTGCGGGTAAGGGAGCTTGTAGATACCTGAGGGGCTATCCGATTTGGTAATGATGTATATGTCTTTTGTACTACTCTCCACAACTATTGCTTCGGCATCATGATGCCCGTCCGGATACTGGAACCGGATTTTATCGAAGGCCCTGACAGTGTCGGCAGTTAAAGAAGGTTCGGCAAAGCGGTAGATAGCATATTCCGTGCGGTTTAAAGGATTGTCTCCCACATCTCCAAGATAGAGATAGTTCAGTGAAGGATCCGGGCCGGTTGACAAACTCATATCTTCCCAATCTATGTTATTTGCTCCATCAATTACGACAACTTTTACGAGCGAGCCTGCGTCGTTCAACAACGATATTTGGGCAGGGGTACCACTATCCTCATGCACCCATAAATAACCCGGATTTAGCTTGCTGCCCGCTAATCCCGAGGCTTCGGTGATTGTATTTGTTATAGGAACAGAAGTTGGTATCGTTTCAAAAGGAGGCTGGCCGTGATCAGCACTTCTCTGGCACGCCCATAATACAATGATCATTAGGAACCAGGTCATAACAGATGATTTGGGCGTCGGCATTGATCTACGCTGGGACTGTTGTTTCTTCGATGACAGGTGCAAGCTCTTTGCGGGTGTATCGCTCGATCCTTTTCACAACCCAAATTGATAATACAAGCCATATCAGCCCCATAGCAAAACCTGCCAATACATCGCTTGCATAATGCACCCTCAGGTATATTCTGCTCAGTCCAATGGTTAAAATAAGCATTAAAAGCAGGATAATCAAAACCCACCGCAGTATTTTGTTAGTTACATTATGCCAGACCAGGTAAATGAGCAGTCCATAAAAAGCAACGCTGATTAATGCATGCCCGCTGGGAAAGCTCAATCCACTCACGGTACGCAACAAAGGATCCTCCGGCCGGGGGCGACCGAAAAGGTTTTTAAGAATGAACATCAGTGACACACCTCCAAGCGATACCACGGGTACTGTTATCGAGTACCACCGATGCCTTTTTATGAATAAAAAATAGCCGATCAATAAAAAGTTCATGGGGATAAGAAACGCATGTGTTCCAAGCAAAGTGAAAAATTCCATGGTGTCGGTACGGAACTCACTGATCAGTGGTCTTAGCGCATCGAATACCGCAAAGTCAAACTCGTCCTTTTTTTGCCAGAATATCCTTCTGGCAAGAAATACAAAAACAAAGAAGGAAAGAACAAAAAGTATTAATACAATAATTAATTCTACCGACAACAGCGTGAGCGTTGCCCAGAATTTTTTCGCTGTATTTTTTACAAACCGTCTCATTCATTCGAATATACATCGTCCGGGTCAAACAATATTTCTTCAATATTCATTCCCGCTGTATCGATGGTATAAGGTTACAAGTAGTCTGCCAGCTTTGCCTCGATGATTTAGACCGTTTGTTTATACATTCGCCAAAATATAATTCTTCATGCAATATGATATTGGGGTATTTAACCATCTTATCAGGAACCGCCGGTCTGTATTTCCAAAACAATTCGAGCCGGGAAAACAGATACCTGCGGAAATAATTCAGCAAATTATCGAAAATGCAACATGGGCCCCGACCCACGGCATGACAGAACCCTGGCATTTTACCGTTTTTACCGGGGCAGGACTTGAAAAACTAGCACAGTTCCAGAGCGAATTATACAAGGCGGAATTGGGCGAAAACTATAAAGAAGAGAAATATCTTAAGTTGAAGAAGCAACCATTAATTGCCTCTCATGTGATTGCTATAGGAATGAAGCGTTCAAGCGAGAAGAAAATTCCGGAAATTGAAGAAGTAGCGGCGGTTGCCTGTGCTGTTCAAAACATATACCTCTCAACCACTGTGTATGGATTTGGCGGATATTGGACAACAGGCGGCATTACGTACATGGATAAGGCCAAGTCGTTTTTTGGTTTAAATAGCGAAGACAAATTACTTGGCTTCTTTTACCTCGGGTATATAGCCATCCCTGCAGTGCCTTCTAC
>DAINQQ010000183.1:0-1743 GCA_036742645.1 Flavitalea sp. | reverse complement strand
CTGCCAAGCACTAAATTGGAAATCTCCAGATCATTTTGCTGTTTGAGTAATGGCAGTCAGTTCGAATTTCCGGAGATCTCTCTTTCGGTCGAGATGACAATAAGGGTTGTCGGGATGACAATCGGGTTTGCCGACATGGCAATTTCTGTAATGGTCATCAGGTCATTTTGGATTTGGCCTGTTGCTGACCGAAAAGGTAGCCACAGCACTTCCGCAGGATCCATCTTTCGCCATACCGCAAATAACAACCGCGTATGTCCCCGGGATTTCGGACGTATAAAAAGAAAATTCGCCTTTCCCATCATGATTTGTAATGAGCCCGGGTGACCAGTACAAGACATTTCTAAAATCAGGTAGGCGGTTTTCCATTTTGTTTTCAGCACTATAGGTCGGCGAATAGAACTGGCGTTGCAACTGGAGCCCTTCATATTCCACAACAAGGGCGTTTGGATCTAACTCAAACCCACCAAGGTCGCCCTCATATGTTTTATAACTAACAATCCCATGATTTACCATCGACCCGTGATAGTAACGATGCGTTACCACGTCTATCTTTTTTATCTTCAATGGATCGAATGAAACCATTTTGTTGATGTCAAAAACAGGCATGCCATCTATCAATACCATGGGATCTTCCTCGAAGAAGGTTTTGTAAGGAGCATTTAAAACCTGGAAATGAAATGAGTCCTTTTGTTTTCTTAGCCGCACTTCAGCCACAAACTCCCTGAGTACTTCTTCCATCGTAATAAAACGGGTATAGTCGTCGAGCGAATATTCTTTATCGGGGATTCCATAAAACGTTGTGGTATCGATAAGCTGCGGTACCAGGAATCGTCGAATGCTGTCCGAATAATATACATTCTGCGATTGTATGCCGATGCTCCGCATCACAAGAAAATTTTTATGATCTTGCGACAAATCAAAAGGAGCTACAGGGGTTGATAAAGTATCCTCCGAAAATGGATTTACGACATCAATGCGGTACAGGCTATCTTTTTTGAAATCTGTTTGCACAATTACATCTTCTGTACCGAAAAAATCCTTTATCACAAAACGAATTTGTCCATTCGCATCGCTGATTGCATTACTAAATGCAAACTGTTTTCCCGGCACCGAAAGAAATCCGGCAATATTCTTTCCAGGTTTACTGGTTTTTTTCTGCATAACTCTTCCATTAACGATATGTCCCTCATATTCGGGAAGAAATTTAATAGAAGGCTTTTTCGAGATCAATGTATCATTCCAGTTGAATGTGCGCCAGCCATAGGTTAGCATAAGGTTATCGATCGCTTCGTCCGCTTCTTTTCCGGTATTGGTAAAATAATAGTCAGGTGATTCAACTATCCCTTTCAAATCGGAGTCAAGCCACAGGTAACTGAAAATATCTCCTTGTTCAAGATGCTGAAGGGAATCAAGCAGGAATACGGACACAGACATATTTGCTGGCAATGCACTTGCTTGAGATCTCATTGTACTAATATCTATCTTAACCTGCTCCTTTATTCCATACGATGCGTTATCAAGCCTGGCTTCAACCACTAATTTTTTGCCTGGTCTTTTAAAATATAATCTCTCGCACAATGGCGTTCCCAGGCCATCGAATAAAGTAAAATATGAGACGCCGTCGAAGCACTCTTTTTTGTCTATACTGAAAACAGCAACGCCATTCTCAACAGGTTTCATCATCGCAAACCTGACCATCTGCCTTTTATGAACAATCAGAGATACGGGCTGGTTTGACGC
>DAINQQ010000182.1:5889-11782 GCA_036742645.1 Flavitalea sp. | reverse complement strand
GCCCTGATTGATCATGCCAATCCTTTAATCATGCAAATCAAGGTTCAGACAAATGCCCTGATTGATCATGCCAATCCTTTAATCATGCAAATCAAGGTTCAGACAATGTCCTGATTAATCATGCAAAAATCAAGGTTCAGACAATCCCTCTCAAAGATGGGGTACGCCGCGTGTCAAAATAGGGAGCAGCCCCTAGCTGCAGGAAGTCAATAGCAGCGTGCTTTGCGATTATATTTCATCACAGTTAAAAAAAAATATTAATCATGAAAGCGTTCGCTATTACCATTTCAAACCTAAAAATCTTATCAAGCATGAAAAAAAAAGCATTACTGAATGTGCGTGCCCAGTCAAGGAAAGTTTCTATACTGGTCATGAGCATCATCGCACTTTGCTCCGGATGCCGAAAATCGGATGTAGATCGAAAACAGTTGCTTGATTTTAAACAGGTCAATCTTGTAGCTAACAAGTCTGACTATCATCCCGTGACAGTCGACCCACTCCTTCTAAATGGTTTTGGTATGGCCTGGTCTCCGAATGGTACTGCCTGGGTTAATTCTGTGGGAGGGCATGTGAGTGCATTGTATACCGCAGAGGGCGCAATCGCAAGGAAGCCAGTGAATATTCCTTCGCCAACCGACATAATCGGTGGATTTCCTACTGGCATTGTTTTCAGTGGTGGCAAGGGATTTAATCTTTCTAATGGTCCGTCGCTTTTTCTTTTTACAGGATTTGATGGCGTATTGTCGGGTTGGAATGGTGCTTCTGGTGATAATGCACAACGTCTCAGAAATCCAGCAGGTGCAAGCTATACAGGCCTGGCCATTGCTACGAGCGGTAATAAGAATTTTATTTATGGAGCCAACTTCGGCGCCAGCAAAATTGATGTATGGGATACTGCTTTTTCTAGAGTAACAACAATGTCTTTCGTCGACCCTTCCCTACCAGCAGGATATTCTCCGTACAATATCCAGGCTGTTGGCGAATTTCTTTTTGTTATTTACGGAAAGTTGGGGGCAAATGGCCTTGGCGTAGCAGGTCCTGGAAACGGATATGTTAGCGTCTTCAATACCGACGGATCCTTTGTAAAAAGATTTGCTTCAGAAGGAAGCCTGAACTTACCGTGGGGAGTAACTGCAGCCCCGGCATCTTTCCTGGAGAGCCAGGACATGAGTGAAGAAGGTAAGTATGGCAGCGAAAAAACCGTTGATGATAACAAAAATGAAAAGAATGATAAAAGCGGTCCTGTGATTCTTGTAGGAAATTTCGGTGATGGACGAATAAATGTATACACACCCGATGGAAAATTTCTTGGCCAGTTGCAGTCACGCAACCATCCAATTGAAATCGACGGCTTGTGGGCTCTATCCTTTGCACCTTCCACAGCAAATGTTGATCCTTCGAGATTGTATTTTACGGCAGGTCCTAAACAGGAATCAGATGGTCTTTTTGGATATCTCATTAAAGAATAACAACCTCCAACAAAGAAGCCCCTTAACGGGGGCTCTTTTTTTGGGGCATAATCCATCGATCTTCGCTATTCAAAAACTAAAACCTATCCAATAGTTCACCCAGACATCGAAAATTATCGTATTTGCATTTTAGCACCTTTATCACCTGTTTCTTGGATCAACATGCAGATAATGATTTTTCAGTACCTGGAATTTCTCAAAGTCAATCCGCCGGAATTTTTTATTCGTTTCTGCAGGAAAATTTTTAAGACAGCCGGTGGTGATGCAATGAGTGGGCCGCGTAGGACGCCTTTCAAATCCGCCACCGCAATTAGGACAAACATTTTCTAATATTGTAACAGCACAATGCTGACAGAATGTGCATTCGAAAGTGCAAATCATTGCTTCGCTGCTGTCATTTGGAAGATCCTTTCCGCAGTTTTCACATATCGGTTTAAGTTGAAGCATATTATTTGAGATTTGGAATCGATTAGAATTAACAATATGGCCACCCAACAACCATTAACCCGGTTTCCATCGGCTAACCTGGTCCTGAATTCTTTACAACCGCATTGTAACAGTCACGCTGCGAGTTTTTTGTGTTAGTAATTCTGGTCATAATGCTCAAGTATTGACAGGCAGTTTCCGTAGTTTATAGCCACCTGTTTTGTCATTTCATCGTCTCTCCATTTTCTTTGCTCTATCAACCAGCGCCGCAACAGGCCAGAACTCAGTTGTGAACCTTCATCGAAAGCTGTACAAACGAAATCAGCCCATCGTGTAAAATCATTTGAATCAGAATTGCCTGTAACCGGGCTATAATTTTGTACCCAATTAAGAAGAGCTTCATATGTATAGTCGCCTGCCAGCTTCTTAATCTCGTACACACTCGCTGTTATGGTCAGCCTGACTTCCTTATTCCGAATGACATGATCAACACACTGACGATAGAACAAATTTAGTATCCTGTTGTAGTCGTCACTTGTTAAGGATATAACTCCTGAGGTCACAATATTCACAATTTTCAGTTCATTCTCAGAAATGACCATCCAGACAAAAACACTTTCACCATACATATCAGGATATTCAAAACATCCAATCTCGTCAGGCTCCTTATTGATTTTAGCTCCAGATTCCTCGAGCAGATCCCTCCTAAACTTCCAATTGCTATCTAATTCTTCGGTTATCTGTCTTAAGATCTTTTTGAGCATTCCGAAATCATTGCTTTCAATGATTAGATCCATGAATTTTTTCATGATGTTTTTTGAGGATTAGACTTTAGCAAATTTCGTATAATGTTTATCCGCGTTAATTTCAATATTTTGGGCTACCGGGCTCTCCGAAATATAATCACTATCATCATTCAAAGCTGATCTTTCGCACAACTAGTCCGACGCGTTTGCATTCAATTCAAGCGCTGAGTGCTTGCGCAAGAAATAGTCGGGATAATTGCCGTTTTCAATACAGAATAACTTAAACTTCACTTGCCCGAATGCAACAACGAAGTCATTAATGTTGTCCGCCTTGAAAATATTTCGACTACTGGACCTGAATGTTTCCCAGTCATCGGGCAAGTCAGGATACTGGTTATAAAAATCCTCCGACCAATCAACGATCTCTGCCAGGCTGGCAACATGTACGAAATAATTCTTCTCCCTACTTAACTGATTTAATGGCTTTACAAAATGTTCAACCAGTAGATCGATGACGATATCGATAAAATCAACTTGCGGCTTCGATTGCATAAATTTTAGACGATTTTGAGCTGTCAGAATAAAGTTTTTGTCATTTTCCACTCGCTAGGCAAAGTGTCACACCATTCCTTTCATTCCCTCAGTGATGCCTTTGGAAATCGCCTCTGCAAAAGGATTAGACCTCTTTCTATACCTCCGGAAAATGCACATGATAACTTTGAACATTTTCATATAGGAAATAATTTGGAACTTAATTGATGACGCAAATTTGCGCATCCTGAGTTCATTTGATCTCAGAGTAATTCCCTATTTAAGATTGAGTTTTCCCTATTTTATAATTGATTATCGGAGATGAAGCTTTCTTAACGTTTAAGCTTTAGCGTTTACGGTTTAAGGTTTAAGATTTAAGGCTTAAGGTTTCTGGTGTAGGGTTTAAGGTTACCGATTGCATAAACAGACCTTAGCTGCTGATTACTGCATTTGTCGGGATAAAATGTGCGCTATAATTCTTGAAGAAACGCTGGTTCCCTTAGCGCCTGGCGGCGATTGAAACGCCTGCTGGTTTCTCGTCACCCGCCTGCTTATTGAACAGTTCCGCAAGCAGTCGGTTATGTATCCGTTCCTTTTCCTCATCGCTTAACATATCATTATTCCGGAAATTGAGCCCGCCCCAGGCGAGGTCTGAAAAAACAGTGTTTTCGACAATTAGATTGACTCGTTCGCTATACGCTTTAAGCGCTGTAGCAATATCTCCGGTAAAACGCCTCTCTATTTCGTCGTGTTGGGCGTCGTTGTAATTAAAAGCGGTGCGCTTTTGCCAGGCAATTTGAATTTTTGGGTAATCTTTTCGAGCCGCGAGGGGATCGCACCGATAGTATAAAGTAAGATATGCGTGCATCATCTCGTGCAAAATATTGCTTGCAACGAAAAGATCTGTTGCATGTCTAAGCTTCGCATAGTCGAAAATGGTTATGACCGCATCGCCATCAAGTCTTGTTTGTCCAATAATGTTCTTCGGCAGTACACCTTCCTGTATTTTCCAGACCCAATTCGTATATACACTTGAAAAAGTATCCGCTATCGCAGCAACTTTTCCTTCAGGTGTAGTTAAAACGATCTTCAGCACATTGTTTAGGTTGGCATGCAGCAGGTTATTCTGAATACTTAAAGAATCAACCGAAAACACTTCATTCATTTCTTTTGAGATAATAGCAACCGTTTCTGGCTGGTTCAAATCCGGGACACCAGGTGATGCACTGCCGGCATAAATCGCAGCAATCAAACGAATGAAAAATACTGATATGGAAAGTTGCCTCAACATTTTTTTTATTGTTTTACTACCTGCACCGTTTTTTTCATATAGGTCTTGCTCCAACTCGCGGAAAGTTGGTAAATACCTGTTGCCAAGGATTTCAGGCTGACGAGAATCTGGTTATTGCCCTGTATAAGGCTTGCTCTTTGGAGTTTAATCAAGGCTCCTTTGCTGTCAAACAATTTTATTTCCGCCTGTGAGGTCACATCGGAGGTCATGCTTATTCGTACTATATCCTGTGTTGGATTCGGCCACAACGTGAATGAACCACCGCTATGGCAGAATGCCTGGAGTATATTCGTATATTGAACCTTTCCATTGCTATCGTATTCAGCAATACGGTAGGAACAATTTTGCACCTTGCTGTTATCGGTAAAAGAATAGATGGCCTCTTTAGAACTGCTGCCCGCAGCAATTAAGTTTCCTATCACCCAATAGCTGGTTCCATCGACGCTTTTTTCAACATTGTAATGTTTGCTGGTCGTTTCCCCGGCAGTTTTCCATATCAGCACTGCCTTACCACCCTCACATTTAACATTAAACGAAAACAAACGAGTTGGCGAAATGGCGGCAATTAAGTCCTTTGAATACAATCCATCTTGTTTGCCTAAAAACAGTTTGTTCTTGAACTCAATGATATCGTAACAAAACCCGGTTGGCAAAAACTCTTCATTGGGCAACCATGTACTGCCAATGGCAGCATTCCTGCCACGCTCCTGGATCCATGTTCCGGTGGGAAATAAATTAGTCAGCGTATAGCAGTTAATATTTCCCGCAGATATAAACCGGCTGTCGCCGTCGTGTGTTCCGACCTTATCTTCGTCCCAACTTATTCCTGCGTTACTGCTCTTAATTATATTGTTGCCGTTTACCGCCCAAAGCGTGTCAGCAACATTAATCAGCCTATTAATTTGTAAACCTGGCCGAAGGCGGCCAAAATAATACTCTTCATTCCATTCGTTAACATTAAAATCATACCTGTAAAAAGTGCCATTTTTTCCTGCCGCAATCAATAGCGAACCTGGCGAACCGACAACACTGTGCACATTAACCGAATAACTCGGAAGCGAATTGTTGAATGAAGACCATCTACCCGTTGCCGAATTTAAAACGGCCACGCCATCGCCTAGAGTAACAGCATAAAGGATATTGTTCTTAATCGCAAGTCCACTGATCTGTGATGGACCCGACCCATTATTTTGCCAGGTATTTCCCTTATCGCTGCTGACGAAAACACCGAAATTAAATGTACCCACATAGATTTTCGTATCGAAAAATATAATTGAACTAATGTCAACAGCATCAGGGCTTACCCTCATAGAACTCCAAACAATGCCATCGCTGCTTTTATAGATTTCATTTAAGTCTGAAACTGCATAGATTATGTCATTATCGACAACAAGGGAAACTATATCATTGTTGGGTACCGAGTTGATCTT
>DAINQQ010000182.1:913-5789 GCA_036742645.1 Flavitalea sp. | reverse complement strand
CTCCTTATTGGCCCTGCTTAACTTTCATCACTTTAACTGGTACCAGGCCATGCGCCTCTTTGTGTGTGTTGATTACCGAAGTCGAATCCTTTGCTTCAGAAAGGCACATCACTGTACCAGCTTTTTCATCTAACCAGTAGTTGATAAAGTTTACCCCATGCTTGTGCTGAACTTCCAGGTCTTTCTGATGCGCACCTGCCACGTCTTTCGCCGTAACTTTTCCCGCTCCCAATTCGTGTATATCCAGGTATAAGGTCCTGTTACCTTTCAAAGCTGCTTCCATTCCATCTGTTACCATGTAAATATGATCGGGCAGTAATCCATGTGCTTCGGCATGCGTTTTTCGGATAGCTGAAGAATCGGTCGAAGATGATACGCAGTACACCAGGCCTTTTTCTTCATCCACCCAGTACTTAATAAAGTCAACACCGTACTTTTTTTGAACCTCGAGATCTCTAGCATGTGCATTTGCCACATCAGCAAACTTTACTTTGCCCGGCTCTAATTGATGTACGTCGATATAAAGATTTTTTCCGGCCGCCTTGAGAGCAGGGCTGGAGACTGTTTGAGCAAAACAATGAGACCCAAAAGTGACGAGTGCCATCACAAATAATGTTAGTGAAGTAACTTTCATGCTGAATAAGTTTAAATTTGTTTGTTTGTTTTTTGATTTCCGACACAAAGCAACCATTCATTCTTCTGTAGTATATAGGTATCAGCGCCCTATTTTACCTTACTGTATCCCGATTTTGTAAAATCGTCACCATGGAATTGATCGAAAGAGCCGGAATAATAGCCGGTCTGCAAACAGCATTTAACAATGTGGCCGCAGGCGAAGGCCATTGTGTATTTATCAGTGGGGAAGCAGGCATTGGCAAGACCGCCCTTGTAAGAGAATTTTGCAGGCAACAGAGGAACGATTGCACAATCTACCACGGCGCATGCGATGCCTTATTTACACCGCGTATGTTAGCGCCTCTTTACGATATTATCTGGCAGGTGAAGAGTAACCTGCTACCATCGAGCCATACCATCAGTGATCGCTCCGGGTTGTTTGCAAATTTTTTTCAAGCCTTAAGCAATAAACAAGGGATGTCTTTAATCGTATTTGAAGACATCCATTGGGCAGATGAAGCCACATTTGACTTCATAAAATTTTTCGGCAGGCGGATTGCTCAACTGCGATGCCTGTTCATCCTCACCTACCGTGATGACGAAGTGAACTCGCGCCACCCCTTAAGAAATGTGCTGGCTGATATCTCTTCCGATGTCTTTTCCAGGATACAACTGATGCCTCTGTCAAGGGAGGCTGTGCATACGTTGGCAAATGCAAAAGGCTTTGATGCAGAGAATGTTTATAACATCTCCGGTGGTAACCCGTTCTATGTAAACGAGATCCTTGCAAGCTACAGTCCGGGTATTCCAGAGAATATTAAAGATTCTATCCTTGCCGTTTATGAGCGACAGGAAGAAGGCACTAAGAACGCCTGGCAACTATTTTCCGTAGTTCCCGAAGGCCTCGATATCGAATGTTTTTCTATAATCAAAGCGGGCTGGGATGAAGGAATGGACCATTGTTTTGCATTGAATGTGATCATCATTAAAAATGAAAAAATTGTATTCAAGCATGAGCTATACAGGAGAACGATTGAAGCTTCACTCTCACCATTCAAACGGATTGCATTAAATAAAAAAATATTAGAGGTCTTATTAAAAACTTTTCAGGACGACGGACTCGTTGAGAAAATTGTGCATTACGCTAAAAATGCCGACCAAAATCACCTTGTTGTCGAATATGCACCCATAGCCGCGGCACAGGCGGCATCGGTGGGCTCACACATCGAAGCATCAAAGCTCTACCTCACTGCTATTGAATATGCTCAGGGCGCCGATCCGGACAAATTGGTTGACCTTTATGAAGCCTATGCCCATGAATGCTATCTTACCAACCAGTTTGAGAATGCTATAAGTTACCAGGAAAAAGCATGGGCAGTCTGGCAAGACAAGGACGAAAGAAAACAGTTAGGAAACAGCTTGCGACTTCTCTCAAGATTTCATGCGATGGCAGGCAACGGGGAGGAAGCTGAAAAATGCGGCGACCAGGCAATCGAAATTTTTCGGTCAACACCATCTTCGAAAGCAAAAGCAATGGCCTTTAGCAACAAGTCGCAGTTACAAATGTTCTCAGAAGATATTGCCGAATGCGTTGAATGGGGGAAAAAGGCAATTGCCATGGCGCAAGAGATAAACGATCAGGAAACGCTTTGCCATGCCCTGGCTAATATCGGCTCTGCGCAGTGTAGAGTTCAGTTGTCGCGGGAAGAAGGAAAAAAACTGTTGATAGAAAGCCTGGGCATTGGCTTGCGAAATTCATTTCACGAACACGCTGCAAGAGCTTACTCAAACCTTATTTATAACAGCCTTGAACTAAAAGATTATAACGCGTCTAAACATTTTTTACAAGAAGGGATCATCTACTGTGAGGAGAGCGGTCTCGATTCATTCATTAGTTATAAACTTGCCTTGAAGTCAAGGATGCTGCTGGAAACCGGTGATTGGAAGGGAGCAGCCACCATTGCGGAGAATTTGCTCCAAAACGTGTCACAGCCAGAAGCCGTTAGGATAGACTGCAACGTTATACTTGCAAAAATTAAGTTGCGAAAAGGGGAGCCAGACTCATTATCGCTGTTGCAGGACGCAAAAAACAGCGGCTTTAAGATGAAAGAACATCGACGGATCATACCAGTGGTAATTGCTTTACTCGAATATGAATGGCTCTTCTCGAGGGAAGTTATTGCGAGCGATGAGCTAAAATATTGTATTGAAATTGTACAAAAAATAGACAGCATTTTTCTGAACAACAGTTTTGTCTTCTGGCTTAGAAAAGCAAGAAACCTGCAAGTCCGCTTGCCCGAAGTTTTACAAGCGGACAAAATAAGGAAGGCTGCCAGTTATTGGGAGGAAGTTGGCTGTCCCTATGAGAAGGCGTTGGCGTTAGCTGAAGGCGCAGAAGACTTGAAGTTGGAAGCGCTTTTAATCTTTCAACAACTAGGGGCAGATGCAGTGGCAGAAAGAACAAAAATGGAGATGCGGGCCGCCGGTATCAAAAGAATTCCGAGAGGGCTAAGACAAAGTACGAAGACAAACCCCGCCCAGTTGACCAATCGTGAAATTGATGTGCTGCACCTATTGCAAAAGGGTATCCCGAATAGACAAATAGCAGGAACACTCTTCATTTCTCCCAAAACCGCAGAACATCATATTTCCAATATCCTGTTTAAACTTGATGTCAATTCGCGTTTAAAAGCGGTTGATGAAGCTATCCGTCTTGGGATTCTAAAATAGGGGAGGCTACTGGTGATATGGGTGAAGTCCCCTATCTCTTTTGCTTATGCAAAAAATAGCTTTGTTTTTAACTCAAAACTGATAGCATGAAAAAGTATATTATTGAAAGAGACGTTCCTGGTGTAGGCAACATGACCGCGGAAGAACTGGAAGCCATTTCGAAAACATCTGTAGCTGTTATATCCGTTTTAGGCAGGCCATATACCTGGGTTCAATCTTTTGTAACAGAAAACAAAATCTATTGCGTTCATGAAGCAGAAAACGAACAGGACATTCGTGAACACGCAAAGTGCGCTGATATTCCTGTTAACCAGATAAATGAAATTAACGCGGTAATTGATCCAGGTACTGCTCAAGGAAGATCGACGAAAACAATTTAGTGGCCAGGCGAATGCCTACATCAATGATCTGCCAGTCAAAGAAACGGAACAAAATTATACACATCTCTCCTACCGAATCAAATCCATTTCTCTTTTAAGTAACTACCTATATCTATATCGTTGGTTCTTTCATTAAATATTGTAAAATGATCCAATTGAGAGAGCTATTGAACGTTCACTCTTCTAAAACAGCCTCCTCGTTCGAAACAGACCATCACATGTACCCGTCGTATTGAAAGGATGAGAAAAGCCAGGTCATACAGCGCTTTAATTATCACTTAACGTGAACCAGTTTGACCTGTCGTAAATCGAGCAGTGCTCCTTTTTCAAACGCAACGGCTGGCTTGAAAACTATCTTCTGGCGGCTCCCCACCAGTTGAATAGTCCCTATCTTTTCTGTTTTGAATTTTTCCCATGAGCCGGTTTTGCCAACCTTCCCCTTCAATTGTTGACTACCGGCTTCCAAAACAAATGGCTTACCGGCCTCCTCGTCTGATACAGACCATTCCAGGTATACCTCGTATTTTCCTATCTTAATTCCTTCGACATCCCATTCCACTCTATCTGCCGCTGTGAACCAACCGAACGCCTTCCATTCGGGCATGTATTTAATCTCTGGCCCAATAGCACGTCCCGTCTCGGCCCGTAAGCGTACAACTCCATTACTTTCCGGTCGCACCACTTCCGGATGACTCTTGGTGTCTTCTCCGTGTTCACGTTTCCCTGGACCAAGGCCCTGAAGATAATTGACGACAGCCTCTGTAAGATCCGAGGCTGCAGAAGGCGTAAACGGAGAAACCCTGGTTTCGTAACCGCCCTCTTTCCAGCCTGTCTCTGTCAGTAGATAGCCTAACCACCCGTTGGCATAACCGAAGTAGAAAGTATAAGGAAATGGAGAGCGGTCGCGAACCTCATTTGCAACCTCAACAAACAACTCGAGCGGTGCACTCCAAATTGCGACTTCCTCATTAATTTTCAGGAAGCGGACCGGAAGCCGAACCAACGTGTCAGCTGTTGTCGTGGCGCGTGTATAATTCACAAGGTCCGATGACCAGTTTAAACCAGCTTTGGACGGAGTTTCGACGGACAATGCTCCAACAGTTAATGTTATTTGATCGGTGGTGGAAGAAATTTTTCGATTCGCTTGCAGG
>DAINQQ010000182.1:0-903 GCA_036742645.1 Flavitalea sp. | reverse complement strand
TTGCAGAATTTTGTCGCCCAATAAAACGCGAAACTGCATCAGGTGCCCAGCTCTCGGATTCGGATAAACGCTATATATGGGCGCCAAATTGCCTGCCGCACCATTGATAAAAAGAAGTGGTGCTCCTAGTTTTTCTTCAACATACTGCGAAACAATACCGGGGGCATCACCGCTAATGACTGTGCTTTCTCCACCCAACACAGTACCATGCATGGGGTAGTTAGCAATTAAAGCAAGTGGAGTCCCGTCTGCTTTGTCGATTCGCAACAACCCTATCCGTCGGTCAACCGGTCCATCAGGGTTCAGACCCAACGAAGCCTTCCCATCAATATCCACGGCCCGCCGATTGATATTCGCCTGTGAGAATCCCCAGCCAACACCTAGCCGGGCCGGTGCAAGTTTTTGCCTTGCTTCCAAAATTCCATTAATTAATTTTTCTTCTATCAGCGACGTATAACTGCTCTCAACGTGGTCACGACAACGCTCGGGCAGGAAAACACAGCTCAATCCGGGTGGCCCGACCTTAGGCGCCGAGTGAGTGTGCGTTACTGTCCACCAGAGATGCTGTGGATTAATTCCATATTTGCGCTTAAGTTCTGCGGCCACCCGATCAACCATGGATGGTGACATGCCGACAACTTCAGTAGAAATCAAAAAGAACTGGGTAGTGCCATCATCCAGCGCAACAATCCGATGAAAGATACGGTCATGAACACCTGTCGATTTCCGTGGGTCATAACCCGCCAGCACCTGCGAGTCTTGAGGTGTGATATCAACTTTTACCACGGCTGCACGAAAAACACCTCCTGATGCCATGCCGGGAAGCGAAAGGGAAAGCAGTGAAAGAACAAATAATAAATCAACCAAAACCGAAACTTTCCTAACGGAGAGATGGGAAAGGTG
>DAINQQ010000181.1:8538-11841 GCA_036742645.1 Flavitalea sp. | reverse complement strand
GGTGTTTTGGAAAAGGCGCCACAATTTCATGTGCTGATGACGCAGGTACCGTCCGTTGAGGTTTCGGCCAGCTTTCAACAAGCGGTTGTGCGGCAGTTTCCGAATATTTCGATCATTGATCTCGGTTTAATATTACGGGTGCTGGATGATATTCTTGCAAAAGTTGGATTTGTCATTCGATTTATTGCAGGCTTTAGCATTATTACTGGTTTGGTTGTATTGATTGCTTCGGTATTGATCAGTAAATATCAACGCATCCAGGAAAGCGTACTGCTGCGTACATTAGGTGCAAGCAGGAAACAGATCTTTTCTATAGCTGCACTTGAATATCTGTTTCTCGGTGCTTTTGCAGCAGCAACCGGCATCATATTGTCACTGGCAGGAAGCTGGGCGTTGGGGCGATTCACTTTCGACACCACATTCGTACCTCCGATATTACCAATTGTAATTGTGTTCATTTCGATTTGTATACTCACCGTGGTTATCGGTTTAGCGAACACCAGATTCATCGTATCAAAATCACCACTCGAAATATTAAGGCAGGAAGTGTAATAGCGCCCTCCTATTCGGGTCACTAATAACTTTGATAACCGTTAAAATGCTTTAAGAAATCCCCTCTCAATTCCAATTAACCCTAAATTTACCCTATAACACTTGGCATGAAATCAAAAGCTTCTTTCTGGCAACGCGTTGGATTGCACGACTGGTTCCTAAAAAAGGATGTAGAAACTGCGAGCAGTCAAAAACATTTGCTTACTCCGAACGACGTCTTTCATTACATTCTCGAGAAATTTGATGAGTCCATACAACAACTTTCGTTTTCAAACCGTGTTGTCTTCTACCATGAATACATTATCTGCTTCAATCCCGACGATCACAGGGAGTTTATGGAAAACAAAAAAGGTATTTTTGGTTTAATCGTCCAGGAGTCTGTTACCAAATTTTACGAATTATTACAGTCGTACCGGCAAAAAGGCAAGGTAGTACAACCCTCTGCGAGCAAATGGGTGTTCCGTTTTGCATCCAATCCTGATTACACCCGCGGAGATAAAAGCTTCATTGGTAAACTGCTACCGGGAACTATTCAGCAAAAAGAAGAAAACCTTCGTGTTACTTTTATTCCGCGGCAGACGGGGATCGCACAGACTTTTGATATCAATCCGGAGATATTGCAAGGATTTACTTTTTATAGCGATAGTTACTACGAAGTTCCATATCGGGAAGAACTGGTGCACCACGAAAAAGATATATCACAAAAGCCCACGTCAGTGGGAAAGGCGAGACTAGAAACAATCATACCTGAGAAAGAATACGCCGGCCGCAAGCTCGAATACTTTATGAAAGAAGAAGACATCATTATTTCGGGTAAAGAAGAAAGCCGTGAGGGTTCTGGCGTGTTTAGGATACCGACAGAATGGGTTAACACACCACATTTGCGGATTCGATTCAATAAAAGTGATGATAGGTTTTACGTCGCATCCTTTGGTGAAAAAACCATAGTCAACGAAAAAGAGGTCCCGCGCAGCAATGTAAGCAATCCTGAATGGACCGAACTGCCAATCAATTCGCGAATGGTATTAAATGGAATTGTTGGCATAAATATTTTTAAGACTTAGCAAACTATTTTATTGATGATTGCAATCGCATTATTTGCCATTTGTGTGTTATTGCTTTTGGCACACTTTCGCGAAATAAAAAGAACACATGCGTCAAAAGACTGACTTCTATTCCGGCGTTACCCACGCCGGCAAAGTTCGGGAGAACAATGAAGATGCGTTTCTTATTGAAAGTATCTTGCAGGACCGTTTTATACTGGCCTGCGTGATAGACGGCGTTGGCGGTTATGAAGGAGGCGAAGTAGCAGCACGGATAGCCAAAGATGCAATCCTGGAGCATCTTCAAATACCCTCTGAGGACCTGTTCCTTGCTATCCGGGAGGCAGTCGTGATTGCAAACGAAAAGATCTATTCCGAAAAGATCGCCAGCGAGCGAAATGTAAGGATGGCATGTGTACTTACAATTGCGGTGATCGATCTCACTTATAACCAATTCTACTATGCACATGTTGGCGATACCCGGCTTTACCTTCTGCGAGATTATACGCTCGTGAAAATAACCCGCGATGATTCCTTCGTAGGATTTCTCGAAGACAGTAAAAGGTTAACTGAAGAAGAAGCCATGAAGCATCCTAAACGGAATGAAATCAATAAAGCTCTTGGCTTTGATCCGAATATTGGCCTGATTTCGGATTATATTGAAACAGGCATCTCTCCCTTTTTACCAGGCGATATTTTGTTGCTGTGCAGCGATGGTCTAACGGACATGATTGACAGCAAAACCATAACACGGATTCTAACTTCAAAAAATAAAATCCCGGAGAAAGCAAAAGCACTTGTTGATGCAGCGAATAACGCCGGAGGAAAGGATAATGTAACAGTGGTGCTGCTGCACAACACCAATAAACGCGCGGCAGTCGAAGTCACTAAGCCTCCTGTTATAAAAAAAAACGAATCTCAGGTAGAAAATGATGACGGCAGCATGCAGGAAAATGGTGTATCAATTAGAAAACGAAAAAGCGGTCGCTGGATAATTTTTGTGTTGGTGGTCTTGTGTCTCGGGCTTCTGGCCGCTCTTCTCTGGCAACTTTCAAAAAGCAAAATCGAGCAGCCCGTTCAAGCAAAAATACCCGATAAGCCGAAAAACGCCAATGAATTAAAATTGCAACAAAACATCGTGGGCGCTTCCTTCGTCTCTATGAATGATTCCTCATATAGCACAACCATCCTGATCAGTGATACTATCCGTATAGATAAGGATTCACTGCGTATCGACGGCAATAACGTTGCGTTACGAAGCGATACCCGCGAAAAAAGTGTAGCCTTCATGATCGCTCCGTCTTGCAGATACATTTTGCTTGAGAACGTTGTGTTCCAAAATTTCGAGAAAGCTATCATAAATCAAGGTGGTGTTGTCCAGCTGAAAAACGTTCGCTTTCAGGATTGCGATGTTTCAATAGATCATTCCTATAGGTTTCCCGGAAACAGCGCAGTAACTGGAAGTTTTGTTGACACAGTCCTATTTAAAACTGATTCCGTAGCCAATTAGAAACAACATAACAATGAGTTGGATCAGAGTAAGAAATCTAGAACGAATATTTTTATTGCTCATCGCAGGAGTGCTGACAGTGCTGTTCATGAAATTATTCACTATCCTGAAATTCGACTTTGAAGGAACACACAAGCGCCTGGCCGATGGCAGCATGATCAACCTCAATGATGTTAAGCCCGGCGAACGCATGCGGTC
>DAINQQ010000181.1:0-8528 GCA_036742645.1 Flavitalea sp. | reverse complement strand
AAATACAGGGTATTACTTCGAGGATCCCAAAGATATTAAGCTGGCCGCTCAGATAGTGACACAAGGCTTTATCAACAATCCTGAACCCATAGAAAATATCGGGGCGCTCAATAAACGTTCATTTAATGTACCCACGGAAATAGCTTTCGTGCAGGGCGGTGAATCCTACAGAAAAAGAGCTTTGCTTTCACGAGCATTGATTGGTTTCGCGGGCGAAGATTCGCTGAGATTCCAACAGGAGAAATCAGCTCCTCCTTCGCTTTCATCAAATGCTTCAGCAGGAATGGGAAGTTTGACGATAAGTGGCAACGTGTCCGAAGGAGATGAAAAACCGGTACCCGGCGTGTTGGTGCGTTTACAAATGATTCTCCCTTCTGATAGTCTTTATAACACGGAAATAACCGAAGTAGATAGTCTCATTAATGAAAAAACGGCTTCGGGTAAGAAAACTTATATCACAGATTCATTGCGTCATCGACAATTGCAATCAATGAGCCTGTATGCTCGTACGGACAATGGAGGAAATTTTTTCTTCAGCGGATTGGCTGCGCAAAAAGCATATGAAGTACTGCCCCTAAAACCCGGATTCGAATTCGGATCCTCAAAAGGTATATCGAGTTTACAAAAAAACCTGTCATTCAATTTTTATCAAAAACCACATTCCATCCGGTTATTTTCCAATCGCGATTTTAACAACCTGAAAAAAGATAAGGCCTTCCTTGTTCGTACCCCCGAAGATGTGATCCAATGGATACAGATCATTGCTGTAAGCTTTTTCGTTGCCTTCCTCCTTTTGCATTTATTACTCACCGTTCGCTTTCCTAAAGCAGATCAATTGATTCTTCCTGTGATCATGCTGTTGACGGGAATCTCCTTTCTCACATTGCTAAGTTTGCAGGACCCTCTCCGGGACCGTTTCCTGGCACAAAGTACTTTCTGGTATTTCATTGGTGGATTTGTTGGCATCTGTATTCTTTTATTTTTTGATCTTCGTCGCTTCACCAATGACTCCGGTCTCTATCGCGCTTTTATATTGAAAGAAAATCCAAAAGCAGCCAATGGATGGCCCTGGGCAATTGCAGCAATAGCCTTGTTGATATTGACTATTTTGTTTGGAACCGGTCCCGAAGGCAGTGGAGTTAAGGTGAATCTCTTCGGCTTTCAACCGAGTGAAATCGTGAAATTTTTCCTGATTCTCTTTCTTGCAGGATTTTTCACTAGCAATGAAAAATTCATCTCTGAATATACAAGATGGCAGAAGCGTTGGTCTTTCTTTTCCTTCGCATTGATCTCTATTGTAGGATCAATCTTATTATTTCTCATCCTGGGTGATCTGGGGCCTGCAATGGTTTTGTGTTTCACCTTTATTGTCCTTTTTTCTTTTTCAAGAGGCGATTTCGTATTTACCGTTGCAACTGCTGTGACCTACGTCTTACTGATCTGGATATTACAAAATATCTGGCTGGCAACGGCGATCATTATTTGCTTATTGATCCTGTCTTCATTTTTTATCCGGAAGGGATTAAGCGAATCTTCAGTAATGGTGACCGTAGTGATGGCGGGTTTCTTATTATTAGATCAAATTCCGTCGATCGAAACAGTATTTCCCGGGCCTGTGCAACGACTTGCCGACCGCAAGGCCATCTGGCAGGATCCATGGAACAATGAAGTATTCGGTGGCGATCATATCGCTAATAGCATTTGGGGTATGGCCAGCGGAGGCATCGAGGGGCAGGGCATCGGGGAAGGATTTGCAAAGACAATCCCCGAAGCGCATACTGATATGATACTTCCATCAATAGGCGAAGAACTTGGATGGGCAGGGATCTTATCCATTTTTATTTTATTTCTCATCTTTTTGCATAGAGCAATCGTGATTGGCAGGCAAACTGGCCGGTCATTTCTTTTTTACCTGTGTGCCGGCATCGGCATCAGCACCTTCGTTCAATTTTTATTAATTGCAGGAGGTTCAATCGGGGCGCTACCTCTTTCGGGCGTATCCCTTCCTTTCATAAGTTATGGCGGGTCGTCACTTATCCTGAATATGCTGGCTGCCGGGTTTTTATTATCAGTTTCTTCTGTCCAGGGTTCCATGGTTCAATCGAAATGGCTTTCACGACAACAGGATAGTAACCTGCTCCCTGCGCTGTTGGCTGCATTGACAGGCATAATCCTACTCGGAGTTAATGTGTCGCAGTATTTATTCAATAATGAAAAGTGGGTTGTACAACCGGCATTGGTGGTAGACCGAAGCGGAGCCCGACAATTCAGTTACAACCCCAGGATTGCCATCCTGATGAATAGATTGGGCGCAGGAAACCTGCTCGACCGTACAGGTAAACTTCTGGCAACAGGAAGGGCTGATTTGGTTATCCATCACCGTGATTCATTAATCGCAGCAGGACTTGATAAAAGCAAGCTCGCCACACTCTCGCATAAACGCCTGGATCGCTACTATCCATTCGCGGAACAAATGTTCTTTTGGACGGGTGATGCCAATACAGGAATTTTTATGGGAGCAACGAACGGGTATTTTGCCGAGTACGAACATATCGCAGAACTCCGCGGGTTCGCCACGCCTGTCGTTAATTTCAATGTTGTGTCGAGTCGATTTAGAGAAGATCGTTTTCTGCCGGAGATATCCACCGAGATGTCTATCACAAAAAGAGATTACAGCGTTCTCGCGCCTTTGCTACTGGCAGGGATCAATAGCATTGAAGTGGACAAGTTCAAGCAGAAAAACCGGGACGTCCAGTTGTCGATGGATGCTGCACTGCAAACAGAGATTCAGCATTCCCTTCAAACCATCGATTCATTAAAGAACAGTCGAATCTCTGTAGTTATCATGGAAGACAGCACAGGAGACGTTCTAACCTCGGCGGCTTTTCCTTTGCCAACAGTTAACGAGCCTGAAAAATTAAATTTAACAATCCCCGAACAAAATAAATTACCATACTGGATCACTAATAGTGATATTGGATTCACGCATGCTTCTCAGCCTGGTTCTTCTGCGAAGCTCGTGACCGCACTGGCAGCGTTTAATAAGTTAGGAGTCGACGCAAAAAAGAAGACCATATTTGTGAGGCCCGCTGATCTTATCCGTGTAAAAGGTGAAGAACCGGATGAAAGTGGCAACATCACAATCGAACGCGCGATCGTAAGGTCAAATAATCCGTTCTTTATACGACTGGCCAATGAAGAGCGACTTGAAGAGGAAATGGGCACGTTGTACCTGCAGAGCGGGATGTTCTTACATGGCGTTGGGGGTTATTATTATGAAGGTGATTTGAAAAATGAAATACAACAAGACAAATGGCGCGAGTTGTGGCGAAATACAGAATTCAAGAGTATACGCTCGTACAATCCCAATAATATCCGACGAACCAGGGGAAGAGGAGTTTCGGGAATGGCCTGGGGACAAGGTGAATTGATCGCTTCTCCGGCAGCCATAGCTCGTATAGCGTCGGGAATAGCAAATCACGGTATCCTGATGCCAAACAGATACGTTTTGAAGGTGAGCGATTCAGCTTTAGCACCGAAAGAAAGCATCACGCTGGTAAAAGATGCTGAATCAGCAGATATCATGACGAAGTATATGAAAGCGCAAAGTGCCGGCAAATATCATAGGTTGGGAATTTATGTAGCGGGAAAAACAGGAACTCCGGAACGAATGGTGCGGGGTGAACGGATTAATGATGGATGGTATGTATTTTTTGCCCCAAAACCCAATGGCGGAGGTCATATCGTGACCTGCATACGAATAGAGAATTGTAAAGGCTCAAGTGTTGCAGTACGATTGGCAGGATCGCATATCGTTCCCATATTGCGCAAGAGAGGATATATAACGGGATTTAACTCCGGTAAGCAAGAGCCCAGGATCACACCGAACATAGAAGAAACACAATAACACCGATTGCAGCCCGAACTGTAACTTTATCAAATAAGTAATAATATGCTTGACTTTTTGAAACAAAAGAATGATCGCCAACCACTGGATGTTAAAGTCATTCGCAATAAGCTATTACTGTTTATTAAGGAGCAATTGCAACGAAGGGAGGGTGGAGAAGGAAGTAATATCAGGGGAATGGAACTTTATCTCGCCTGCACTCCTGAGGAGCGGGATGTGTACGAATCCACTGTTTATTTCCATGAACCCGATCGTTTCAAAAACGAAGAGTTGCAAAAGATAGCGGATGACTATGCGATTGCCTTACCTCATGAATGGAAACTGAACCTTGTTTTTGTAGATGAGCTTCCAGGGGAGGCGATGCGATCGAAAGAACTGCCTGTAGCGCTTCATATCGGCACAAAAAAACAACCCACCTTAAATAACCCAACAACGGCCTACCTGAAAGTGCTGTCTGGAGAAGCAGAACATGATGATTATACGATATCGGCGGGAACCGACCGCGTGCATATCGGGCGAGACAAGGAAGTAAAAACAGCAGAAGGATTCTTTCGCATGAACACAATCGCGTTTCTTGTAAAAAGTCCTAGTGATCCTAACAGATATATTAGTCGCCAGCATGCGCATATTGAATGGAATGAGGAAAGCGGTTGCTTTTATTTATTTGCTGATGAAGGCGGAATTCCACCACGCAATAAGGTAAAAGTGCAGACAACTGATGGATCATTGGTAAAGCTTCAGACGGTGCATATAGGCCACCCATTGCGAGAAGGTGATCAGATCATGTTGGGTGAATCCTCGTTACTGCAATTCACTTATGGCAACAAAGACAGAGGCGGATTGAAATGAGCAAGGTATTTACGATAACAGAAGGTTTGGAAAACATGGGCGCCCTGAAAACGGGCGGCCAGGGGTCGGTGTACAAGACCAGGCGAATCGGTAAAATTATTACTGCAGTCAAATTACTTCCTACTCCAATTTATAGCGAAAGCCCCACTGACAAGCACTTTACGGATTTTCAAAATGAGGTACAGAAGCTCAAGAAGGTTAATGAAAAACCGAATCCCAATGTTGTCAAAATAATGACTTCCGGCATCACAGAATCCGGCGCATTTCCATTTATAGAAATGGAGTTTATAGAAGGCCCCGATCTTGAAGAACTGCTGAAGCCTCCACACGATCCGGTGTTTACGATCAGAGAGGTGATCAAGGTGGCTGAGCATTTGTCGAATGCTCTTGCTCATTGTCATTCAGTAGATGTGAAGCATGGAGACATAAAAAGTAATAACGTCAAATTCAATATTCACACAGGAAATTATGTTTTGCTTGATTTTGGATTAGCGATCATGTCCGATGAACAGCGTAGGACCAGTTTGCGACATGCAGGTGCGATTGAATTTATGGCTCCCGAACAAAATGAGGGAAAAATGTTCTTTCAAACAGACATTTACAGTTTCGGTATCATCATGTTTGAATTGTTGGCCGGAACTGTTCCCTTTCCTTTGAAAGACAAGGGTGAGACAGCGAGAAATCTCGTTCGAATAGCGCACATGGAGTCGCCTCCGCCGGATCTTCATTCACTCCGACTTGAAAATATCCCCGAAAGTTGGAGCGATGAAAAGAAAGAGCATGAAAAGATGGTTCCGAAATGGCTCCTGAGCATGATCTATAAATGCGTAGAAAAAAATCCTCAAAGGAGATTTGCAAATGGAGTAGAACTCCAGGAGTACGTAAATCTTAATAGTAGTCTTGCCAATCGCCAAACTGAATGGAGCGAGGACCAGATTCGTCTTATCCAAATCCAAAATCAGCGATTGCAAGACGAAAAAGAACAGTTGCAGGAATTGGTGTTGAAATATCAGCAGATCGCCGCGACTCTTCGCCAACCTGGTAGAAACGTATTGCCTGGAATCCTGATCGTCTTAGTCGTAGTGGCCGCGGTGATAGCAGCCTTTAAGTATTTTCCTTTTAAGAAATCCGATCCCCTACCTTCCATTTCGAAAATCGACAGTAATAGAATAGAACCTGAAAAACCCCGACAGGCAATTGGTCAGTACAAAGTTTTAGCCTCTCGCGCATATTTTCACAATTCGCCAGACAAAGCAACCAGAAGGGTCTCTTACCTGATTCCATCCAACGATGTTATTACAGCATTAGATGAAAAAAGCGGTTTCCTGTACACAGAATTCACGAATAGCAGGGGACAAACCTCCAAAGGATGGATTCGCAAACAGGACCTTATCTCACTGGAGAACTGGGCTAAAAAAAGAAATGAGAATAAGGGTGAGGCAAGATTAAATCCCGCAGATGTCAGCCTCCAGTTGCAGGACGCGAGGATGCTATTGCAGGGTAAGGAGCTGAAGGAAGCGCTATATATTTATAATTATCTCGCGGAACAAGGAGTACCTGAAGCCATGTATCATTATGGAAACCTTGCTCTTCAGGGCTTTAATACAGATATAACCTGCGAACAGGCCATGGAATATATTGAAAAAGCCAGTGACAAAAACTATACACCTGCTAAACGCACTTTGGGATTCTTGTACCTTTTTGCTGAAAACCCGGACATTTTACGAATAAATGAGTACCAACATTGTGAGTATGAAAAAGACTACCAGAAGGGCTCCAGACTACTCGTGCAGGCCGTAGCGGAAGGCGATACCACAGCAAAACGCCTGTTGGATGAAATCAACCGGAAACTAACACCTGACAGAACGAATGAATGACTTTTCGATGACACAATCTCATCAACCTCTTGACTTTTATTGGAATGCCATTTGTGTATAAAAGAATATGCATATTATTTTAAAAGTAATTGTCGGCGTGGTCGTCCTGCTAGGCGCAGTATTCGCGTTTTCTTCAAGAAAGCAGATCAATCTGATCAAAGGTGACCGGCCTCCTGTTACGCCCCATACTTACTACTATTATCCCAAGGCGAATTTCTACTATGACTCTACCGGGGGAAACTATATCTGTTGGGATAGTGCAGCGACTGAATGGAAAACCACAGATAAACTTCCAGTTCAGGAAGTTGATCTCGGTAAAAGGGTCAGAATTGGAGAATCAACAAAGCCGATCTGGCAAGAGAACCAGGATCACCGTTTGATCTATTCTGTTTCATTATACAGCGAGCCAAAAGATTTCAAAAAAAAGAAAGAAAAGCCTGTTGTTACAACTCCGAAACAACAGGACACAATGAGTGAATTGGAAAAGTCAGAAAAGAAGAGTGGTGTCAAGAAATTTTTTGAAAGGATATTCCCTCCTAAAAAGAAGAAAAATTCATAATATATTTTGGATATGTAAGATTTTCGGGTTACCGACAGTCAATTATTTTATACGCTGGTCCCAATCACGATATTTTCATTCAGGCTGGCCAAGATATTTTTTAAGTTCTTCTGCTAATGAACCCACATAGGGCTCATACATAATGAACCTACGGTTCTTATACTTTCCTGGCATATCATGCGTCTTGATTTCCCCAGCTACAAGTTTCTTCCAACGCAAATGCGGATTCTTGAAAATTCTTGGCGAACGAAAAATAATTAGCTGTCCGGGATATACCTCCGGTTCATATTTTTTCAGCGCTTTATCGATAGCATCAACGACATATTGTCGTCGCAGTGAGTCTGGCATTGCGCGCCCTTTTTTCTGATAAAAATTATAAGCAACTGCTCTGGCCCGCAACACAATAGCATAGTATGCCAGCAATGAATATCGCCTCAACAGGAACTTTGACATAAGTATCGGGTACATCGCGATTTGTTTGATACTACCCGTGGGGTACATCCTGAAAAGGGATGATGACTTTGCAGATCGCTGGCGAACCGGGCCTATTCCATTCAATGATCCAAGAAAGGCTATTTTTTCCCCCGCCCGCACCAATTGCTGTGCAATTTCAAATGCCACAATAGCGCCAAAGCAATATCCGGTGAGGTAATAAGGACCCTGCGGTTGTACTGATCGTATCTCATTTATATATGCAGCAGCCATTTCCTCAATGCTGGCTGAAGGTTCGTCAGCCTCTGTCAGGCCTTTGGCCTGGAGACCATAAACTGGCTGGTCTGTACCAAGATGATTAGAAAGATGCCGGTAGAACAGTACATTTCCCAAACCACCATGGATGCAAAAAAGCGGTTGTTTATGGCCGTTAGGCTGAATGGGAACGAGTGATGAGAAAGTTTTCTTCTCGGTTTTCCCGTCGATGTATGCAGCCAGCTTCTCTATTGTTGGTGCAAGGATCAGTAGAGATAAAGGAAGTGATTTTCCGAGTGCTTTTCTGATATGAGAGAATGCAATTGCAGCCTGCACCGAGTTACCTCCAAGTTCAAAGAAATCGTCTGTGATTCCAATTGACGATCGGTTCAAACACTTTTCGAAAATCTTTTTCAGAGCATGTTCTGTATTAGTACGTGGTGCAACAAATGATTTTTTGGATCCGTCTTGTACCTGCTCCGGCATTGGCAAAGCAGCACGATCTATTTTGCCATTTGTGGTTAATGGCAAGCTTTCCATAAACACAAATACGGACGGCATCATGTATTCCGGAAGTTTTTCTCCAAGGTATGACCTTAATTCACTGATCGAAGGTTCCGCCCTCTTTGTTCCAACGTAAGCGACTAAC
>DAINQQ010000180.1:0-11847 GCA_036742645.1 Flavitalea sp. | reverse complement strand
CAGCCACATTTCTGCGTTGATGTCATCGTTGCTTCCAAATTGCGCCTACACGGCCTCTCCAATTCGTACTATTGGTTGTTTGCTCGCTGGCAGGGTACTGAAATCTTTTCGGTATGCGACCACTATGGTTAATTGGGTTGGGTTCCCCCGCCTATGCAGGGAGATTAAAGCTGCCATCTGCCGCTGTGGCTGTGCCAGCCCTGGTTCGCTTAATAACTACACTAACACCAGCTATAGGACTCTGGTCCTTCACAGATACCGTTTTGCCGGTGATGCTATTTTGTGATGAAGCCAGGAATGGAAGCAACAAAAGGATCAGTGAAGCCGCCCGTTTTTTAAGGGAGAATTTTTTGTTCATAAACAGTTTTTAGAGGAAGAATGATTGAGTCACGAAATTATACGTGCAGTGTTACCGTATCCTTATGCAAATGTCAACGAATGTTTATCTAAATGTTATTACAGTTCGACCTAAAGAGGTTCTTGGCGAGTAACCAGGCAAAAGCTCATAATAGGTTAATAGTATAGTAATGTTTTCATCATATGCGGGTAATAAATTTGAAAAACTAATCGTCAATGGATACACGTCCCATAGATGTAGTTGTTATTTCCGATGTTCATCTCGGAACATACGGTTGCCGTGCAAAAGAATTAGTAGCATATCTCAAAAGTATCTCGCCCAGCCTACTCATCTTAAATGGAGACATCATTGACGGATGGCAGTTCTCCAAACGATATTTTCCAGCTTCACACATGGCTGTAATAAAGGAAATCCTAAACTTAATGACCAATGGAACAAGGGTGTTTTATATTACAGGCAATCATGATGAACTCCTTCGCCGTTACGCGGATTTCCAGCTAAGCAACTTCACGCTCACTGACAAACTTGTATTAGAGATCGATCATAAGATGACGTGGATCTTTCATGGCGATGTTTTTGATAACGCGACAAAAGGAAGTGCGAAGATTCTTGCCAGGTTGGGTAGCAGCGGTTACGAAATGTTAATCCTCTTTAATCGCCTCATAAATTTTCTTTTAAACCTTGTGGGAAAAGAAAGAGTATCGATTTCAAAAAAGGTCATGGCAGGCGTAAACAAGGCCATGAGCAAGATCAATGATTTTGAAACAATAGCGGCAGAACTTGCGATAAACAAAAAATATGAGTATGTCATCTGTGGGCATATTCACCAGCCACAAAAAAGGATTGTTGAAACTCCAGAAGGGAAGGTCACTTATCTAAACTCGGGTGATTGGGTAGAGCATTTAACATCGCTTGAATACTATAAAAATGAATGGAAAATATTTACGTATGATGAGAAAGAATTTCATCATTCGGTCACCAGCGAATCAAATGGTCCAGTTACGGTGATCACTGATGAAATCAGCATATACATTAATTCCCTCGCCATCTAAAATCAAACCAATGAAAATTCTTTACTCTGTCCAGGCAACAGGTAACGGACATATAAGCCGTGCAATGGAATTGCTTCCTTACCTGGAAAAATACGGAGAGGTTGATATTTTCTTAAGCGGCCAGAATAGCTGCCTTCCCCTGGACGCACCCATCAAATATCGAAGCAAGGGACTAAGTTTATTTTACACTTGTAGTGGCACACTGGATTATTGGAAACTAGTGAAGAGTATTTCTTTATTAGGACTAAATAAAGACATGAGAAGCCTTCCTGTTGAAAAATATGATCTGATATTAAACGACTTTGAATGTATCACCGCGCTTGCCTGCGCACACAAGAAAATACCTTCAGTAAATTTTGGACACCAGGCGAGTTTCTTATCTGATAAAACTCCCAGGCCTGCACAGAAAAATGCGGTCGGTGAATGGATACTGAAAAACTATGCAAAAGCAACGCGGCATGTAGGTTTACATTTTGAGAGCTATGACGACTTCATACTAAGTCCCGTCATCAAAGATGAAATCAGGAGATCGGAACCATCAGATGAAGGCCATATTACCGTATATCTGCCCTCCTATTGCGATCATGTTTTATTGCGATTTCTAAAGCCTCACCGAAAATTCAGATTCGAGGTTTTTTCCAGTGAGGTGAATCAGGTCGTTAAGCATGATCATATTGAGTTGATACCAGTTAGTAAGAACCGATTTAACCAGAGTCTGATCAGCTGTGCCGGAATTATTACCGGGGCGGGTTTCGAAACGCCGGCGGAAGCCTTGTACCTTAAGAAGAAAATAATAGCCATGCCAATCAAAGGGCAATATGAGCAGTCTTGCAATGCCGCTGCACTAAGACAAATTGGCGTAAAGACAATCGAGAAACTAGACGATAACTTCGCCGGGATATTTTCAAGCTGGATCAACGATCCTAAAACACCATCTGTGATTTTTCAACATTCTACCCAATCGATCGTTGATTTTGTGATGAGCCGATGTGACAATTAGCCGATTATTCGATCACATCATACATGTACATCCTCAACCAACTGATAGATTGTACATTGTAAATCGTACATCCTCACCACAACGTTACCCTATCTTAAAGCAAAAAGCCGTCCGATAGAAATCGGAAGGCTAATTTGTCCATGAGAAAAATTGCTTTGAAAAATGATATAGGATACGAATCAATAAACCAGATGATGCAAATTAATGCGACAGTGTTATGCGCACTTAAACTGAAGCTTATCGTAAGGTTAACAAAAATTTACTCACTGGCTTTGGGTTCAATTGCGGTGGACTTATAGTTAGCCAAAGTCTTTTTTAACAGATCACTCATTTTGAAGTAATATAAATTCCCGTTTTTGATGTACCTCAAGAACGTGCATTCCCTATCGACGTAAGCAAAAAAAATAGTATTGAAGACCTCGCCCTTTCGATAGCAATAAATTTTTCCTTCTTTTTTACATGGATTCTCTGCTTGGGTTTCCGCTGTAACATCGTTTATCAAAGCCCTGATGAAGACAGCATCATTTGTAGATGCATATGTAAAATATCTTGGTTCGTCGGGCGACTTGAAATAAATTATCTGTACACTATCAATTTGAAGCATCTCTGGCATCAGGTCTTTGCCAGTAACTATGTCGTTGTCAGAACAGGACTGCAACAGGAGCATACCGGCAATGGCAGAAAAATAAAGTTTCATCTTCATTAATGAATAAAAAGTCCCGGCCAGGCCGGGACGTTATGTTTTGCCCTCGTAAAAGAATTACTAATAGCTATTCGTCTTCGGTGAAAAGCTTGTCCAGCCTTGTGCCCAGTTTGTTGTGCCAAACGCTCCGCGATAAGTTGTTACCGTAAAGAACGCATCCATTCCGGTAAAGTTTACGCCGGTCAACGCGGGTGAGCCGGCCTTTGGCAAGAAGTTGGGATTGGTAAGATTAAACGGATCTGTTAATTGCACTGCTTCTCGGTTAGCTAGAGTTGTTGAACCATCAGCTTCGGCTTTTGCCTGGATTTGGGCGTCGGTCATCACGGTTGCTGCTGCTGCGTTCCCAGCGAAATAAGGTTTTGTGTAAACCGCAACGATATTGTTTTTGAATTCGGATTCGTTATTCAAATAGCCAGTTGCAGTACCCGCGTCTTCCAAAGAAAATCCAGCCTTCCGGTGCCCCATCAGGATTGAATTCCGCAGGACAAAGCGTGTAGCTCTCCTCCACCTGTTACTGAAACCATGCGTGCTTGCTGAACCGGTAGTATCGTAAGGTCCTATCAGAGTTAAGTTGGACAGTTGCGGTTTGGTAAAAGGGGTGGCGGCTGTTCCCGAACCGTCGTTGTCACATTCTATTCCATTGGCCTGATCAGTATCTGCTGGTTTATCTCTTAATGAAACAGCGTATTGTATTTTTCCGACATAACCGAAGTCAAAATCGTAATCATCATCATAGGTTGCAAATGAAATGAGATTTTTTGCATTTACTGTTCCTCCGAAGAATTCGAAGCCATCATCAGCGCCATAAGAAACCTGTACATTCTCGATAATAGTGCCGGAACCTACGCCACCTAAAGTAAGTCCGTTGATCTCTGAATTTGGTTCAGCTGCGATTCCGGAAAATTCGATACGTACGTAACGGAGAATACCTGAATTATCGGTTGGCTCAGTGCCGCCGTAGGTTCTGTTTACACCTCCTTCAATCACTGGTGGAGGATTGGTTGGTCTGTTTGTCGGTGCTTTTCCTAGGAGAATAATCCCACCCCAGTCACCTGCATTTCTTTGTCCGGAAGCTTTTCCAGAGGTAAACACAATCGGTTGATCAGCTCTTCCGTCGGCAATCAGCTTGGATCCCCTTTCTATGATCAACGCGCCTTTCTCAGTCACATCACTCATAATAACTGAGCCGGCTTCGATAGTAAGTGTGGCATTATTATTTACATATACATATCCTTTCAGTGTATACTTTCCTTTAGGAAGAGTTACGCTTTTATCGATCGTTCCTTCGATTACACTTGAAGGCGCGTTTGTACCGGTTGTATCGCTGACAACAACATCATCGCTGATATCAACCTTTATACAGGAACTGATACTTACAGATGCAGCTGCAACAATCCCAATTCCGATCAAGGCATTTCTAAATTTCATATCGTGAGAATTTATTTTTTATTTGTTATTTGAGATCGAAATCATACGTAAATCCAAGTGTGATTGTTGAACCAGGTTTGTAAGTACTAAATATCCTGTCCTTCGTCTTGTCATACGATCTTTTGCTGTCGACATTTTCATAAAACATAAAGTCCTGGTTTAGGACATCACTAATCGAAAGTTTTACCTCACCTTTTTTATTGAGTATTCTTTTTGAGATTTGCAAGTCAATCACGTCCCTGGGATTTTCATAGATGTCAGGAAAACCAAGTGAACTATACCCTACAAGCGCGAGACGATTTCCAATTCGATTGTAAAGGAGGGTTCCATTCCAACCTGATGTGCTGGATGCGTATTGAAGACCTCCATTAATAAGATAAGGTGATTGTCCCTGTACTGGCCGATCCGCAGAGACTGTTTTGCCAAGCGTCTCATCCTTGAATGTAACCTCCGAGAAAATATATGTGAGATTGGCAAACAGGCTAAAGTTGCTTAGGAGCTCGCTACTGCCACCAAGGAATTTTAAATTCTTCCGGACTTCAAGCTCGAAACCGTATGTACTTGCGTCCTCCGCATTTTGAAAGAAATAATTTCTGCGGGTCAATACGCTTTCGGTGCCGAGCCTGGTTTCAATCGGGTTCACGAATTGTTTGAAAAATCCTCCGACGGTAATTGCCTCACCTGCGCCCGGGTAAATTTCATAACGGGCATCTATATTAATAATGTCAGTCATCTTTAGGTCCGGATTACCTCTTACCCCAAATGTCGTTTCGTAGTCAAAAAATTGAAACGGAGCTATCTCCCTGAATTCAGGTCTGGATACCGTTTGTGAACCGGAGAGCCGCAGAATATTTTTGCTGTTGAAACTGTAAGAGATGTTCAATGAAGGCAGCACACTCCATTTGTCATTGTTTAAAACGACACGTTTCGCGGAGCGGTCTTTAGTATGCAGAAACTGTTCGAAATACTCCACCCTCGCTCCCCAAATGATACGAAGTGCTTCCGAAATTTTATTATCGAACATAACGTATCCCGCGTTAAGCGTCGATATTGCGAAGTATTTATCGTCGTTGTTCGTAAATTCTTCCATCACAAATCCGTTTGGATTAATGTTTTGTTTGGAAAAAATTCTGTCGAATGGAAATTTTCTCAGGGAATCGTTAAAATCGGATCCGTTTGTTTCTATATATCTGAAGATGCGCGATTTGAAATCTCTGAAACGCATTAATGCGGATCCTCCGACTTTGAATGATTGTTTTTCACCAAGGGCATCAAACGGAAAAGTAAGAGCGAGGCTACCGGAGAATCCGTGATCCTGAAGGTCGGAATGGAAACGACGTGTATCATCCTGGTCCCATACATACTCGCCTGCAGAACCAATTCCCGATTTGAAATATGCTGATGTTCTCAAATCAGGCTGCGTTTTGTTATTAAATGAATATCCAGTGTTCCAGTACACTTTTACTCCGTTCCAGTCCAGCTGATGATTTCCTTCAAGTATAGCAGTATAGAAAGTCCGTTGATTTAATACGGAAGACCACAGGTTCACATCGCCACCCCTGTCGATGTTCGGACCACTGCGGGAATAGTAATTGTCTTCATAATACCTGTTGAAAAGATTTTTGAATGAAATCTTATGCTTTCCTTTTATATAGGAGAAATTTGCCATCGCGCCCAGGTTCACACTATACTTATTTTGATCATCATTGAACTGCTGGACAGCTGTGCCATCTTGCTGGTAGAGCGCTCTATCAACGCTGTAAAGCCTCATCTCTTTTCGATACAGAGCAGAAATAATGGTTCCAAACGAAGCATCATTCTTTAATTTCTTACCTGACCCATAAGCTATATTGTAGGTTTGAATAGGAGCTGCAGTGTATTTTTTTTGCTCATAGACATCGTCTCTGAACAGGCGTGTTAGTTCGAGTTGTTTGTTGACTCCATTGCTGGTGTTCAATAAAGTATTGTATTCCTGTCTTGTTGCCGGGAATCCAGCAGGGATCTTCCTTCTTCCATCGCTAAACCCAAGCCAATCGGTGGGGCCACGTTCGTTGCTATAGAAATCCTTGAAAGTCGATTCTGTATTATATCCCAGCGAAAGCCCTACTGAAAGAAAATTTTTCGAAGGCACATCGCGTGTACTAACCTGTATCAATCCCCCGGCAAATTCTCCCGTTAGATCTGGTGTAGCCGTTTTATTGATAATTATATTGTCAACAACGCCGGCGGGAATCACATCAAACGAGAAAGCCTTCTTGTCGGGTTCGGAACTCGGTAACTGCGCGCCGTTTAAAAACGCTGCATTATAACGGTCACCTAATCCGCGAATCACAACAAACTTGTTATCCTGGATACTCGTGCCACTAACCCGCTTGAGGATTTCACCCGTGTTCTTATCAGGCGTCCTTTTAATGAAATCAGCGGCAATACCACTTGAAACAGCTGTGTTGTTCCGTTGGAAATTAATCAGGGCGCTTGTACTTTCACGTCGCACTGAGGTGCGCACTACAACTTCTGATAAAGTGGATTTGTTTTCAAGAACGATGGTGATTGAATTGTCCCCTCCTGCCTTCACCTCTACGTCCTCCAATGTTTTGGTGCTATATCCTACACTTGAAACGTTGATTGTATATTTTTTTCCAGCCTCCAGCGAAATATTGAAACGTCCGTCTACATCTGCTGCCATTGAACGGGAAAGTCCCTTGACTGAAATTGTAGCTCCGGGTAATGGTTCGTTGTTTATATTAATAACCTTTCCATTCAGCCTGATTTGGGCCGACCCCAGCAGAGATAAAAACAGTAATGCAAAAAAGAAAAGCGGCTTTATGCTCACAATATTTTTTTTATTGTCGCAAAAGTATCCGCGTTATATTACCGCTTTGTTACTCCAGTGTTAAGGAATTGTAAAGTGGACATATTGTGCACATCCTCAGAACCTAGTCTGCGAAGGAACTCTAAAATCGAAACTGTAATCGTATGGTGAGTACATTATCTTGTATATCAACGTTAAAACCATTTAATGAAGTGCTCTCATTTTTAACCATGTCATACCACACCAATAACTTGAGATTATCATTCATATAATAATTGTAACCCAATGAGATTGTGGAGTATTTTATGTCCGTGGCATTAAGATTTGAAGCACTGTTTCCAATTTCCTTTCCTTTTATTTTACTATTCGGATCATACCAATCGTATTTTAATCCAACCTGATGCCTGGTATTGATTATGTTTTGAAGGAGATAAAAAAAAGCTCCGTCAAAATCGCGGATGTAATACGGCTCTATGAGCAACTCAGATGGCGTTTCAGAATTTGATGCCGTTGAGGTTTGCTTTCCAAACCAGTATTCAGCACGGAGCTCCGTATAACCCCATGCGTGTTTAAACCGTAACTGCGCATCCGTTCCATAATATTTCCTCGGCGCTATTTCTCCTATGTTGGTTGCGGAGGAGTCGAGTTCAAAGGTTTTAGTTCCCTTTGTTTGCATCGTATATATGTACTTGTTATTTTGATACAAACCCCCATTTAAATAAGACAAACCCATCGACAAGAATACTTTTCTTGAAAGAGGATAAGGTTTTAATGAAAGCCTGGTAATAAAATCTTTGTGACTATCAAATTCTCCCGGAGCGGTTAAGCCCTGGCCGTTGAAAAAGCCTGCATCCCATTTAATATACCGTAAATGGTGTTTTCTCCGGCGCGGCTCAAACGACACCATTGCCCCCAGATCACGTTCTGTCCGCATCAGGATCTGGCTCATTCTTCCACGTTCAGGGGATTCGCGATCAGCTGAAGATAGGTTCAGTTCGTAACCGAATGGCCGGGCAAACATCCCTGCTGTCAGAGAAAATATTTCAAAGCGATTTTCAAATATCCGACCCCAAAAATCCCGGATGAATACACCCCGCTCCGTTCCGTCGAACTGGAAAACGAATTGCAAAGCCGCCTGGCCTGTATCGGTAAAATGTGCATAGTCAAATCGGATACGGCCTCTTCGCAGCATCAAACGGTTGTGCACCTCAGGACCGAAATCGCCTCCATTGTAACTATCTATCCCTTTTACTTCAGCTACCTGGAATTGGGGTTGGATATAACCAGAAATCTTTACCCGATCGAATTTTTTATATATAGCCAACATACCCTTCCCCACTTCCGTGGTAGTATCAACCATATCCATTAGAAACTGTCCGGAAACCGACTGAATGACACAAATCAGAAAAATTCCAGTCGTCAAAGCCGCTCTGCTTAACAATAACTTCATATTTATTTAATGTGCATTCAAAGATAAATAAGCCGAAAACCCCTATGTTAAGAAATTATTACCAAAACAGTTTTTTTATTAGGCCACCACATTAATTCTATTTTTGCGGCAAACTTTTTTGTATGGGGTTGAATTCCATTATGAAAATTTTCATGCCTAAGGACCGGATCTTTTATTCGTTGTTTGAAGAAGTTGCCGAAACCGTTGCGAAAATGGGTAAGACGCTGAAGATGGTGGTGACTCAACCCGATTTTGACAAACGTGCTGGCCTGATTTCACAAATCGAAGATCTTGAACATGTAAACGATGATCTTACCCATAAAATCTTTACTGAGCTCGGTCGCAACTTTATCACGCCTTTTGATCGTGAAGACATTCACTATCTAGCTTCTGCCCTGGACGATATTTGTGATTATATATTTGCATCCGCCAAAAAAATCAATTTTTATAAAGTGAATCCGAACGACCAGGGAATTCAAAAGATGGCTGAGTTGATCGAGCAGGGATGTGAGCAAATCAAGAATGCGGTGATGGAATTACGAAACATGCGCGATATGCGTAAGATCACGGAAGCGCTTGTGAAGGTAAATAGCATAGAAAATCAGGCCGATGATATTTTCGATATGAGTATCGACCGCCTTTTTGAAACAGAGCCGGATGCAAAAGAGGTAATTAAAAAACGAGAAATCTACCAGGTAATGGAAATCGTTACCGATAAATGCGAAGATGCCGGAAATGTAATTGAATCTATTATTATAAAATATGCATAACAATTTGAAAGCTTGCTAAGTGCACGTAGACTTGAAGCCGAAAATTCGAAAGATCGTTTCTTGAACTTTTCAGTTTTCAAATCTTCAAATTTTCAAATTTTCAAATTTTGCCCGTATGACATTTCTGGTTATTATTATCATCCTGGCTTTGGTTTTTGATTATATCAACGGATTTCACGACGCAGCTAATTCCATTGCTACAATAGTTTCCACCAAGGTGCTAACTCCCTTCCAGGCGGTATTGTGGGCGGCATTTTTCAACTTTGCCGCTTTTTTTATATCTAAATATCTTATAGGGGAATTTAAGATAGGTAATACCATCTCAAAGTCTGTTCACGAAAACTTTATTACCCTGGATGTTATTTTTGCAGGGCTTATAGCCGCGATTGCCTGGAACCTACTGACCTGGTGGTTTGGCATTCCTTCCAGTTCTTCACATACATTGCTGGGAGGGTTTATTGGCGCGGCACTGGCGCATGCAGGAGCGTTGAGCAGCGACGGGGTTAATGTTATCAATTATGCCAAGGTAATTCCAACAGTTCTTTTCATTTTTCTCGCTCCATTGATAGGAATGATTGTGGCCTTTATAATTACGGTATTAATCGTGAACATATGCAGAAACGCAAATCCTTATCGCGCTGATAGCTGGTTTCGACGTTTGCAATTGCTTTCATCTGCCGCATTCAGCCTTGGCCACGGCGGTAATGATGCACAAAAAGTCATGGGGATTATAGGGGCAGCAATCATCTTCTATGAAAAAGGAAAGGGTGTCGAGATGAGCTTCAATGAATTTGTGAGTGCTTATTACTGGGTTCCTCTTGCGAGTTTTACGGCGATCGCCTTAGGAACGATGAGCGGTGGGTGGAAAATCGTAAAAACAATGGGAACGCGCATTACGAAAGTAACTCCGCTTGAGGGAGTAAGCGCGGAAACGGCAGGAGCTGCAACGCTTTACCTCGCTGAACACCTGGGAATTCCTGTAAGTACCACGCATACCATCACCGGATCCATCATCGGTGTTGGCGCTACAAAGCGCCTTTCGGCAGTTCGTTGGGGTGTTACGATAAATCTTTTATGGGCATGGATACTGACAATCCCGGTAAGCGCGCTTCTTGCTGCAATTGTATATTTTATTGTCAGATTGTTCTAATATTACATTTTTAAACTTTATAGCAGCATCATAAGATGCTGCTTTTTATTGTTAACAAGAAGCGCTATCAATGAAAGGAATTGTACTTGCCGGTGGGTCGGGCACGAGACTCCACCCAATCACATACGCCATTAGTAAGCAAATCATGCCGGTGTATGATAAACCGATGATCTACTACCCACTTTCCACATTATTAATGGCCGGGATCCGGGAAATTCTCATCATCTCCACTCCACATGACCTTCCGCAGTTTCAACGGCTATTGGGAGATGGGTCGAAACTCGGCATTCAATTCTCTTATGAAGAGCAAGCCATCCCGAACGGCCTTGCACAGGCGTTTGTGATTGGCGAAAAGTTTATTGGAAACGATAGCGTGGCACTCGTGTTGGGCGACAATATTTTTTATGGTGTTGGATTGGGCGAACAGCTTGAAAAAAACACTCATCCAGATGGTGGAATTGTATATGCCTATCATGTCAGTGATCCTGAACGATATGGCGTGGTGGAATTCGATAAGAGTCATCGCGTGATTTCCATTGAGGAAAAACCTTCGAGTCCAAAAAGTAGCTACGCAGTGCCAGGTCTGTACTTTTATAATAACGACGTGGTTGCCATAGCTCGGGATTTGAAACCGAGCCCAAGGGGCGAGTATGAGATTACCGATGTCAATAAAGAATATCTTCGCAACGGAAAATTGAAGGTTTCTATCCTGGATCGTGGCACCGCATGGCTGGATACCGGCACATTCGATTCTTTGATGCAGGCATCTCAATTTGTCCAGGTCATTGAACAAAGACAAGGAATAAAAATAGCTTGTATAGAAGAGATTGCGTACAGAAAAGGGTTTATTAATAAGGATCAGTTAGCGGCCATGGCACAACCATTGTTAAAGAGCGGCTACGGCCAGTATTTAATGAACGTACTAACAGATAATTAATATATAAAGACATTACGAATGAAAAAGATTTTAGTTACGGGAGGCTGTGGTTATATCGGGTCGCATACAATTGTCGACCTGGTTGAAAATGGATATGATGTGATTTCGGTCGATAACAACTCCCGTTCCTCCCCTCGTATCATGGAAGGCATCGAAAAGATAGTCGGCAAAAAAGTAAAAAACTATA
>DAINQQ010000179.1:0-11917 GCA_036742645.1 Flavitalea sp. | reverse complement strand
CTGAACGAATAAATCTCAGCAAAAGAATTTAATTTCAACATCAGAAATTCTTCCGGCCATTTGTACCAGGCTGACGGATCACACAATACCGGCACAGCAGAAAGCCCTGTTCGTTGGGCATCATGCTTGGGACAGTGCTAACTTGAAATCGAATAAAATGAAAATAGGAATTATTGGAGCCGGCCAGATTGGAGGAACTTTGATACGACAATACTCAAAAGCAGGCCACAGTGTGAAAATCGCAAATTCTAGCGGAATCGAAAAGCTTAAAAATTTAGTGTTAGAAACAGGAGCTTCAGCGGTTACTTTGACGGAGGTCGTTACTGATGTTGATGTAATTGTTATAGCTATTCCATTGATTGGAATTCTTAAGTTGCCACAATACCTACTTAAAAACACCTCAATAAACACTACCATTATTGATACTTGTAACTATTACCCAATTAGAGACGGAATAATTGAAGAAATTGAGAATGGAATGCCTGAAAGTGTTTGGGTGTCGAATCAACTTCAACGACCTGTTGTAAAGGCTTACAACAGTATTCTTGCTGGCTCACTCGTGCAATCAGGTCTCCCTAAAGATTCTGCCGTTCGTATAGCACTTCCTATTTCTGGGGATGACAAAAAATCAAAAGATTTGGTGTCCATACTTATAAACGACAGCGGATTTGATTCCTTGGACATTGGAAGCCTGCAAGATTCATGGAGACAACAACCTGGAAGTCCTGTTTATTGCTCTGACTTAACTTTGACCCAATTAAAAAAATCCATCGCAAAAGCAAAAAAAGAACTATTACCTGAAAGGCGAGAAATCGCACTGAATTTTATTTTGAAACAGAAGCCTGAGCAGTGGATGGAGTGGTGGATGGATTGCGTAAAAAATAACAGAATAATCTATGAAAGTGATTTAGATATTTAGGTTTATCCTGCAAAGTCTTGCCACCAATTACACGAATTGCCACGAATTAATTGGTGATAATTCGTGATAATTCGTGGCAACGAAACAAAGGCATCTTCTTGTTGTATAGAATTACAGGAATTGCCACAGATTGCGACTCGTTTATTCGGGGTTTTAGTCCGTGTTAATCGTTTTCCGAACTGTCGACAGCAGTTTCATTTTATTTTATTTTTTGCAGAATAGTTTTTTCTGAGTAGCCTGAAATAGACTAGCGGCACCACAAGTAAACTTAAGAATGTCGAAGTAATCGTTCCGCCCATGAGTGAAATAGCCAGCCCCTGGAAACCAGGATCATATAAAATGACCACTGTGCCTACTACCACAGCACCTGCTGTGAGTAAGATGGGTGTGGTTCTTACGGCACCCGCTTCTATGATAGCCTGCTTTAATGGGCTCCCTTCTTTTAGCCGGATATCTATAAAATCAATTAGCAAGACTGAATTTCTTACCATCACCCCTGCCAGCGCAATAAAACCGACCATAGAAGTAGCCGTGAAATAAGCACCCATCATCCAGTGTCCCAATAGAATGCCGATCAAGGAAAGAGGAATAGCAGCAAGCATTATAACAGGTGTAATGAAATTCTGAAACCATCCAACTATAAGCAGATAGATGATAATGATTGCAAATGCAAATGCAATTCCCAGGTCACGAAATACTTCATAGGTGATCTGCCATTCACCATCCCACTTCAACGTATAATTATCTTCATTATCGGGCTGATGCGTGTATTCCTCATTGATTTTATATCCGACAGGTAATGGTATATTTTTTATGCTGTCTGAAATTTCTGAGATAGCATAAAGAGGGCTTTCTAATTGACCGGCCATATCAGCGGTCACATATACTACCCTTTTTTGATTTTTCCGATAAATGCTTTTTTCTTTTACCGTTTTGGTAACGGTTACCAGATCGCCCAGCGATACAGCGTTTCCCTGCTGACCAATTACTTTCAGGTTCTTCAATTCCTCAATGCCTGATTTGTCAGCATTGCTCAGCTGTAATTTTATATTTACCGGGCTGAAGGAAGCTGGCTCGTGCAGAGTTCCGGCTACCTGTCCAGACAACGCAGCATTCATGTTGGCTACTACCTGTGCCGTAGTTATACCATAACGAATGGCTTTATCTTTATCTACTTCAAAATGATATTGCCATTGATCATCTTCTGTGTACCAATCAATATCCACCACATCTTTCGTTGCTGAAAACAGCTGTTTCATTTTTTTCCCAATCTTCATCTGCTCATTATAATCGGGCCCATATACTTCTGCCACCAATGTTGATAACACCGGTGGACCAGGAGGAATTTCAACCAGCTTTGCGTTGGCATGATATTTCACAACAATTGACTGAATTGCCTCTCTCATTCCTTTAACGATGGCATGACTTTGTTCTTTTCTGTCTTTTTTATCCATAAGATTCACCTGCACCTCTGCAACATTATCTCCAGTACGGATATCATAATGACGAACCAATCCGTTAAAGCTGGCAGGTGCTGCTGTTCCCGCATATACCTGGTAATTCTTAACCATGGGCTGCATAGACACATAGCCGGCAATTTCGTTTGCTACAACCAGCGTTTTTTCCAGGGTTGTTCCTTCTGGCATGTCGATCACTACCTCAAATTCATTCTTGTTATCAAAAGGAAGCATCTTCACCACCACAGCTTTGTTGTAGAACATCATTAATGAGCCAAGCAAAACAACCACCGTGCCCAGAACAAATGCCCAGCGCTTCCATCTTGTTTCTAAAAGCGGGAAAATAAACGAGTGGTATATTTTATAGATTCGTGTTTGCTCTAATCCCAGGACAGGCTTTTCCTTACCGTGTTTTTCTTTTTCGCGAAGGAAAATATAACCGAGGTATGGCGTAAGCGTTAACGCTACCAGCAATGACAACAACATAGCAATAGAAGCGCCGACCGGCATTGGGCCCATGTAAGGCCCCATCAAACCCGACACGAAAGCCATGGGCAATACGGCTGCAATGACCGTCAACGTTGCAAGGATGGTGGGATTACCTACTTCGTTGATAGCATAGATGGCCGCTTGTTTAAACGGTAATCGTTTCATCTTAAAATGCCGGTGCATATTTTCTGCAATGATGATGGAATCGTCGACAACGATACCCGTTATAAACACTAATGCAAAAAGTGTAATGCGGTTAAGAGTATAATGGAGGAAGTAGTAAGCAAACAAAGTCAATGCAAAAGTCACCGGTACAGAGAGAAAAACAACCAGGCCGCCTCTCCAGCCCATAGCCAGCATGACAAATAAGGTTACCCCAATGATAGAAATAAATAAATGCAACAGCAACTCAGACACTTTATCCGATGCTGTTTCCCCATAGTTCCGGGTAACGCTTACGTGCACATCTGAAGGCAACAGATCTTTTTTGAGTCGATCAACATTAGTGAGGATTTTCCCTGACAATTGCATAGCATCGGCACTTTTTTTCTTGGCAATGGCTAATGTAATGGCAGGATAAGCAGAGCGGAATTTATTTTGCGAAGCAGTATCTGCTTTCCCATATCCAAACAGTACATATTGATTCGGTGTTTCGGGTCCTTCAGTCACCTGTGCCACCTGTTTCAGGTAAATCAACTGACTGGTATTGGTACCTATAACTAGATTAGCGACATCATCAGCGGTGTTAAAAAAGTTCCCGGTCTGTACGGCAAAACCAGAATCATTTTTTAAAAATGTTCCGGAGAAGAGTTGCGCATTGTTTGCCTGAAAATGTTTACCTACAGACAAGAAATCAAGATGATTCTCCGCCATTTTATCTTTATCAAGCAACACTTTTACCTCACGGCGGCGTCCACCAATGATATTGACCGCAGCCACATCATTTATCTTCTTTATCTCATTAGTCAACGCTTCACCAAGTTGTTTTAATTCATAATCGTTATGCCTGTCGCTCCATACTGTTAATCCGAGTATGGGCACATCATCAATGGCACGAGTCTTTATCAATGGCATAGTAACGCCCTGGGGCATCTTATCCATATTCTTCATCAGCTCGTCATACAATTTTACCATGGAGCGCTCCACATCCTGTCCCACATAAAATTGCACGATCAGCATTGCCTGGCCCTGCATGGAAGTTGAATATACATACTCCACGCCTTTCACATTTGATACGACCTTTTCCAATGGCGCAGTCAATTTTGTTTCCACTTCTTTTGGTTCAGCACCAGGGAAACCGATATAGATATCCGCAATAGGAACATTGATCTGCGGATCTTCTTCGCTTGGTATCAGGATGACGGCGTATCCCCCAATAAGCAAAAATCCTATCATCAGCAGGATCGTCAGCTTTGAACCGATAAATGATCTGGCAATATTTCCTGATAAACCTTCTTTCATAAATTCTTTTTACAATTATTATTTGTTAATTGTCACTATAGATCTCTCACGGATTTCTTTCACTATTACCGGAGCCCCGTTATATAGTTTGTTTTCTGATGAGCCAATGAATTTTTCGTTTTTAGAAAGACCGGAGATTACTTCTACTTTATCGCCATAGGTTTTTCCCAAACGGATCCATCTCAACAAGGCTGTATTATTAGCGCTGACGGTATAAATGCCGGTGAGCTCATCACGATTGAAAATAGCGGACAAAGGAACCAGCACTACATCGTTTTTATCCTGCCGAATATCCTTCATAGGAATGCTTACACTCGCAAACATGCCTGCATAGACCTCTTTTTTTGCAGTTCCGGGAATGCTGATCTTAACGATGTATTGCCCGCCGCTGAATTGAGAAGAAGGATTGATCTGAATGATCTTTCCATCAAGGAATTCCCCGGCTGACTTGATCTGCACATTAGCGACGTCTCCCAAATGAATATTGCTGATATCAGATTCCGCAACAGATGCTGATACCTGTAAAATCCCATTCTGTTCAATTGTCAATATTGGCATACCGGGATTGGCAATGCTACCCACTTCAGCGAGCTTCTGCGTCACTACACCAGAGAACGGGGCTGTTAAACTACTGTAAGAAAGAATAGCATTTACTTCACTTCGCATTTGTTTGGCAGCAGCCAACCTTGCTTCGGCAGAACTATGTTGCAGCGTGACGTTGTCTACTTCTTTAGCAGTAGCACTTTGCTGTTTATACAGATTATTAAAACGGTCATAATCTCTTTGTGCAGTAGCATAGGCGCCTTCTGCTTCAGCGATCATCGCATCGGCCTGCGCTCTTTTTGCTTTAATATCTTCATCCCAGACCCTGACGAGTAATTGCCCTTTATTTACTCTATCACCTGTTTTCACAAAAATCTGGGTAATACGGCTCATCACTCTTGTACTGATATTAGCTGTTTGAACAGCTTCTACCTCCCCGCTTGCTAAAATTACCGGCTGAGTACCTGTAGAAACTGTTGAAAGCGTAACAGCAACAGGTTTTTCATTGGTTTCATTCTTCTTTTTGCTTCCGCCTGAACAAGCATTTAATCCGGTCAGGATGATTATCATCAACGCAGAGTATAAGCTTCTTTTACACATCGTGATCATATTTGGAATTGTTATTTGCCGGTGGTTAAGAACTGCAGTGATGCTGCAGCAAGATTATAATTGAACATCGCGTGCACATAAGCTATTTTTTGCTGCGACAACTGCGTTTGCGCCGTCAGAACATCGGTCGTTTTTACCAATCCCTGTGTATAGCGATTCTGCAAAACACGTAATGCTTCGGAAGCCTGTTCAACAGCCAACTGTTGCTGTTTCATAACAAAGGACGCATCAGATAACTGCCGCCTGGCATGATTGATCTGCAATTGAGCTTCACTTTTTTGCTGATCCAGTTGTTTGGCAAGTTTCTCTTTCTCCAAACGCTGTTGTGAAATAGTGTTCCTTGTGCGGTTGCCATTAAAAATATTCCATGACAACCGAATTCCTGCGAAGTAAGCATTGGCATTGAAACCAGACATGCTTTTACCATTCAATTGATAGGAAGCAAATGCATTCAGCCTGGGCAGGTAACTCATTTTAGATGATTTGATCATCATATCGTACGATTCCATTCCTTTTTGCAGTGCCTTAAAATCTGACCTCTCATTGGATAAGCGTGCGGTGCCTGCAATCGCAGCGTTGGTGATGACGATGGAGTCAATAGTATAAACTGCACCGGTTGATCTTCCCATCAGTATGCTCAGCATGTCTGAAGCATCCTCTATACCAGAATGACAACCTTTTACCAGTGTTTCGATATTCACTACATGCAGTTCAGCATTCAGCAGGTCTGATTTCTGGATCAATCCCTCGTTGTAATAATCTTTGGAAGTTTTATAAACAGCTTTGGATGTGGCGAGGGCTTCATTCAATACTTTATTTTCGTTATAGGCCATCTGTAACTGCAGGTAGGCTTTTTCTGTTTCGAAGCATAAATACTCCTTGGTTCGGTTAGAAAGCAGTTGATACATTTCGACCTGTTTGGCGGCACCTTTACGCTGATAGAGCATATCAACATTCAACAGTGGTTGCTGGTACTCAAACTTTGCGGAAAAGTCTGGTGTAGCAGAAGGATTGTTCAGCAGCTCAGGATTGAAGTCAGACGACGCAATTGATTTCTGTTGCAGTTTAACTCCAAATGCATTCAACGGGTTGTTAGTCGTAGATCCAGTATAGGAAACATTCGCCTGCGGTAAAAAAATGGCATCCGCCTGGCGGAATTTTGATTTGGCAACCTGCACATCCAATTCCGACAACTTAATCGCATTATTATTGGAAACCGATGCTGTAATGGCTTCCCGAAGGCTAAGATGTTTGGGGCTGTCCTGCGACCGGGATGCATAGCTGATGAGTGAAACTATACAAAGCGACAATAACTTTTTTTTCTTCATTCGTTCCAATTGAGGTACAAAAGTATTTAGGCACCCCAACGCGGATCGTGACATTTGTCACGCTGTTAAACCTGATGAAGAGATTTAACAAGAAGATCAGATATCCAGCTTAATAATTTCTATAAATTGTTTTTTCAGCACTTTAATCATCTCTCTTTCGGCTAATTTTTTCATCAGCCTGGAGATTACTTCACGGGAAGAATTTAATTCTCTTGCTATTTCTGTCTTGTTGATGAGAAGAATATTGCTTTTATGCATTTCCTGTTCCCGGCGCAAATAATGAAGCAGTTTTACATCCATGCTTCTGAAAGCTATGTGATCAAATGTTTCGAGTAATTTTTCAAATCCTTCGCGATGGGATTCGAGTACAAACTTGTACCAGGTTTTATATTCGATTATCCATTGATCCATGTATTCAGGTGGCACGGCAATTACAGTTGTATTATTTACCACCTTTCCCATCACTCCACTCCTCTCCCGCCTGCCCGTAGGGATCATCGAGAGACTGCAGGCCTGGCCCGATCCCAAATAATACATAAAGTATTCATTACCCTCCTCGTCTTCACGATACACTTTTATCAATCCCGCAAGGATCAATAAAATGGATTTGAAATATTGCCCGGTCTTCACGATCTCTTCGCCAGATTCAAATATTTTGACCTCTGCCTTATTTTCGAGGCTTTCCAAAAGGGCATTTTCAAATGAAGGGAATGAAGTGCGAATCTCCATATTCATGCAGGCAAGTTATATAAAGACCTTCGTTTCGTTAAGCTGGGACAATGATCAGTTCGAACGATCTCCCAGCCAATATCGATAACTTGCTGAAACTGATTGATTTTCGAAAAATATCAGGCTTACTATCAGGTGGCTGATAACAAAAATTACCACAGCTAGTAGCGGGTTTTGGGTCAGCCAGGGCAGAATATTGAAGCAAATCAAGAGCAGTTCGCAACTGTGAATGTTACATCAAAAGCCAATTAATTATTCCCACCAAAAGAATGTTTAAATGTTACACATACGGTTCTGATATATTATCCATATATTATCCATAGATCATCCATACATCCCTATATTAACCCCATATCATCCCTATTGATAACCCATTCTGACTCGTCCTAGAATAGCTGTCCATGTTTAATTAATAATCCTGATTGGTCAGGACATGTTTTGTTTTAAATCGTGTAAAAGGTATACCTTTTTTTATTGGTGCTATACTTACTGGACAGGGTTTCAGGTGTCACAGCTGAACAAACAATAGCATTCGACCTAATGCAAACCTGTCCGCTGGTCAAAGAATATTTTATGAGACAAATTGATAATAACCTCCAATCAAGGAGACAATTCCTTGGTGTTTTTGCCACAGCTATTCCTTTATTATCTTTTGTCAAAACAGAGCCGGAAATTATTTTATACAATGGAAATATTTTCACTGTTAACCCAAAAGAACCGACGGCACAAGCCTTAGCAATTGCAGGAGGAAAATTAATGGCAGTGGGAAGCAATGTAGAAGTGCTTAAAATGGCAACAGGCCGAACAAAGAAAATTGATTTGGGGCATAAAACCGTTCTGCCCGGATTTATTGATGCACATACACATCCTGCTTATTCCGGCATCAAACATTTAAAAATGGTGGATTGTGATTTACGCTCTATCAAAGATATAATAATAGCCATTCGTCAAAGGGCAGCAGCCACTCCAAAAGGATCCTGGATACAGGGATTCAAGTATGATGATACGAAAACCAGCGAAGGGCGTAAGATTAACTTATCTGATTTGGATGAAGCAGCTTCGGAACACCCGGTTAGAATAATTCATCGTGGAGGACATACCAGTTACTACAACTCACTTGCTTTTAAAATGGCGAATGTAAATGAATCAACACCGGATCCCAATGGCGGGGAATTTGAAAAATCATCTGACCGGAAGTTGACCGGTTGTGTTAAGGAATCCGCTAATTATGTTTTTAATAAACTCATTCCTAATGTAGATACCCGTGATGAAATGCAGCAAGGTGTAAAACTGATTTCCAAAATGATGGCAAAGGCGGGAATTACCTCCGCCACCGATGCTTTAGGAAATCCTGAAAGTTTACAGGCTTACCAGGACGCTTTTGAAGCAGGGGAATTAAGTATCCGTATCTATTGCATGATATATTACACACATATAGACAAAATGATTGCTGCCGGTGTAAGAACAGGCATGGGAAATGATTGGGTAAAGATTGGCGGAATGAAAATGACTTGTGATGGTTCTATTTCCGAACGTACGGCAAAATTATCCCAACCATACATTGGTCGCCCGGATGATTACGGTATTCTTGTGATGGATGAAGAACGGATGTATCCTTATGCAAAAAAAGCATACGATGCGGGTTGGCAACTTGGCATTCATGCCAACGGTGATGTAGGGATTGACACCACACTTAAATTATTTGAACGGCTGTACAAAGAAAACCCTAAAACTGATCCAAGATTCAGAATTGAGCATTGCACACTGATAAACGATAATCTTATTCAACGAATGAAAACATTGGGAGTAATCCCTACTCCTTTTTCCACCTATGTTTATTATCATGGTGAAAAGATGAAGCAATATGGTGAAGCACGTCTTCAGCATATGTTTGCATTGAGAAGTTTTATTAATGCCGGCATCCGTCCAACACAAGCATCCGACTATCCGCCCGGACCATTTGAACCCATGATGGCATTACAGTCAAGCGTTACAAGAACTGATATGAAAGGAAATACCTGGGGAGCCAATCAAAAGGTAACCTTAGCAGAAGCAATAAAAATCGGAACCATAAATGGAGCGTTCGCCTCCTATGAAGAAAATATAAAGGGTTCATTGGAAGAAGGAAAGTTGGCGGACATTGTGGTACTTGGCCGCGATCCATTCAAAGAAGACCCGCTTACTTTGATTACAATTCCTATAGAAAGAACTATGGCCGGGGGTAAATGGGTGTATGAAAGCTGAGCAAATTAAATTGTGAATGGACGGATCTCCTGTCTAAAAGAATAACGTTTCAATTTCAGTGCTGACGAGAATAAATTACGGCATTTTTGTTCATTGACAAGTTTATTGCAAACAGACTACGACATTGAATATGTTAACTGCTTCAAACTTTCTGACAAAGCGGGACGTCTTGAATATTTTTCTTACGGCTATCCTTACAGAGGAATTACCGGAACTCATTACTTTCACTGCTTCCTTTAAATGTAAGCCGACTCTGATCGATGATGGCACAAGTGTTTACCAGATTACATTTAAAGAAAATGGAGACTTCAGTATTACAGACCTTGACGACCCAAACCCACAAAATAGTTCAAATGAAAACTGAATTCTAGTCAAAAACAAACGTCGGAGGAACACAGAGGAGGTTCAGAGTAACAAGAGTGCTGAAGCATAAAAATTGATGCAGAGATCCCGGTACGAACTGAAAAGACTGCCGTAAATTTAAAATAGTATCTTCTTGCACAAGGTGAATAAATACATATGTCCGCATTATCACGCAGAGATTTTATGAAATTGAGTAGCACCGGGGCTATGGCAACGCTGCTCCCGACAGCTCATAATTTTGACCAGCAGCACGCTGGCAAAAATGTTGTTGAGGAAACTGGTGATCAAAGATTATCATTAGAGAAACTACGCGCCTGGGAAAACTTAGGTTATGGCATGTTCATACATTTTGGCATGAGCACATTTGACGGCGACGAGTTTTCAAAAGGAGATAAAAGCGCAAGTGTTTACAGCCCCGACAAACTGGATGTGAACCAATGGGCCGGAATAGCAAGAGATGCCGGTATGAAGTATGCCGTGCTGACTGCAAAACATGTAGCGGGTCATTGTTTATGGCCCACGAAATATACCGATTATCACGTCGGCAACAGCGGCAACAAAACAGATGTAGTGGAAGCATTCGTAAAAGCGTGCCGGTCAAAAGGGATCATGCCAGGACTTTATTATTGTGCATGGGATAATCATAACCTGTTCGGTTCGGGCACGCCAACGAATTTAACATGGGCATCAGCTTATACAACTGCGGAGTACCGTGAGTTTCAATGGAAACAATTGGAAGAGCTATTAACGCAATATGGCCCGATTGGAGAAGTTTGGCTAGATATCCCGCATTTTCTTCCGAGAGACTACCGCCAAAAGTTGTACAATCAGATAGCTAAATGGCAACCGGATGCCATCATCCTTTTCAATCATGGCATAGGTGATGGATCATCATTTAATATCAATGTTGCCTGGCCAACTGACGTCATCACAATTGAACGTTTTGTTCCAAACAGTACCACCGGTCACGTTAAGTGGCGGGAGATAGAAAAAAAGAAGTATTATATGCCGGCTGAAGTGTGCGACCCGATAGGAAAAGAATGGTTTTATAAAGAAAGCGATGTACCCCGCAGCGACGCCGAATTATTGGGAATGTTTTTGATTTGCCGTTCAAGGGGAGCTAACCTATTGTTGGACGTCCCACCTGATAAACATGGCCAAATTCCCAAAAAATTTGTTGACGCATTACAAAGATTAAAGAACAACATCGATAAAAACAGTTTTGGTTTTTAGGTACAGCCTCCCAAGAAATTTCGAGCGGCGAATGCGGATTAATAAACAGGAGTGCTTTGGCACCTTCCACCCTATAGCTATTCAACGCCCACATGTTTGATGAAACAATTATTTTTTTTGTTTTATTCTCCAATAGTACCTGTCTTGACATTTCCAGCTCGCTTGTAATTGGCAATAAAAACCCCGCTTGATGTAACCGAACTCTCTGTTAATGTAAAGGCTGCCGGAATCGTGCCATTGTCAAACAACTTTTTCCCTTTACCAAGAGTCAATGGGTGAATTTTGAGCCAGAGTTCGTCCACTAAATCATTTTTAAGTAGTAGCTGAACAAGCTTACTACTGCCCCAAACTTTAATGTCAGAACCTTCTGAATTTTTGAGCTCTTCGATATCTGCCAGGCTTCTGAGAAAAACTGAGTTTTTCCAATCTGACTTCTTCATGGTTTTGGATAGGACGTATTTTGTGACATCATTGATACCCGGCCATCCATTTTCACGCTCTGGCCAGTAGCTGGCAAAAATCTGAAATGTTTTTCTGCCCAA
>DAINQQ010000178.1:0-11966 GCA_036742645.1 Flavitalea sp. | reverse complement strand
GCCACCTCCAACTCCTGTAACTAATCAACCGCCAGTGGCAAACGGAGGAGCAGACCTTGTGGTTACTCTTCCAATTGCAAACGGTGTTGTATTGAATGGTACTGCCACAGACGCAGACGGGGCAATAAAATCGCAAAAATGGACGAAGGTTTCAGGTCCTTCAACAGTTAGCTTCAGCGACGACACTGCAATCAGCCCAACTGTAACGCAACTTGTGGAAGGTGTATACGTATTCCGTCTTATTGTAACAGATGATAAAGACGTGACGGCATCCGATGATGTCCAGGTAACAGTAAATCCGGCAAAAACCGGTAGTAAGACTTTCCCAACTGCGAATGCTGGTCCTGATCAGACAATAACACTTCCTTTGAATTCTGTTATCCTTAGTGGAGCAGGCGCCGATCCGGATGGAAATGCCGTTACTTACCAATGGACGAAGGTCAGTGGATCCTCTGCAACATTGATTAACGATACAGCTGCATCTGCTTCTGTGTCGAACTTAAAAGCCGGTGACTATGTTTTCAGATTAACCGTTACCGACGTGAAAGGCACCTCTACTTCTGACGATGTTGAAATAACTGTTAAAGCTCTTTCTCAGACCAATAACAATGACGGCGAAGGAAATAATAACAATAACGGAGGTAATGGCAATAACAACGGGGGAAATAACAACGGGGGAAATAACAACGGAGGAAACAACACTGAGATTGACTTTCAAATCGATGCTTATCCCAATCCTTCTCCGTCGCAGTTTACATTGAAAGTCCGCAGCGACTCGAATAAGGACATCACGATTAATGTATATAACCGTTGGGGTAAATTGGAAGATTCTTTTTCCCATGTTGCCAATCAATCAACCATCACGATCGGTAGTAATTATAAGAAGGGAATTTACTACGCCCACATGGAACAAGGTGGTCAAATGAAAATTCTCCGCTTAGTTAAATTGCTGTAGATGTTTAACTTACAGTTTTCGTTCTGTCTTCGGACAGCGATTATCCGCATACCATTTTGAGGTATTTGGATTTTAAAATGTTAAACATTATATTTGTCCACCACTTATGTCCTGGTAAAAATACGGACTGAGTGGTGGATTTTTTTTCGGTCCGATATTGGGAATACTAATGAGTTCATCCGCTACTCCAATTCTTAAAAAAACCTACCCAATTCCTGTCTAACACCGCTGGTTTTTTTCTTTATCATTAAAGTTTTTTTACCTACAATCTGAAAATATGCAAAACTTCCTTTTATCGGGCAAAACAGTGCCAAGATGGGTAATTTTGCTTATCGATCTGAGTATTACTACAGCCTCCTTTTCCCTTTCCTATTTTGTAGTTAAGCAGTTTGAATTCGCAGAAATTCTTAGAGGACACTTTTTTTGGTACACCGGTTTGTACTGTCTTATCTCCCTTCTTGTTTTTTATTTTATGCGGATACACACTGGTCTCATCCGCTATTCAAATATCCATGATATGTTCAGGATATTCGCCTCCGTTTTTATTTCGAGTTTGATCTACCCGATTGCTGTTGCCTTGATTTTAACCTACGCGTATAATATTCATTCCTTAGATGTAAGTAGGGTGTTGTTAGTAAACTTCTTTATCGCCTCTTCCTTGCACATCATGTTGCGGACCGGCGTAAAGGGTATTTATTACCAGGCCAAGCATCAAATTACAGGCGACCAGAAAAAAGTTTTGATTTACGGATCAGACAACAAGGCTGTTCTTATCAAGCAGGCGCTTTTTTCCGGCAATCAATTCATCTTTGAAGGCTTTGTTGAAACAGATCTCAAGAAAGTAAATAGTTCGATTCAACAAGGTAAGGTTTATCATAAGAAGGATCTTGCAAAGCTCAAGGCCAATAATAAAATTGATATTTTGATTATTGTAAATGAGCAACTGGAAAATAAGAACACACAGGATATCATTGAAGCTTGTCTGAAACTTGGTATAAAAATTCTTACGGTTCCTCCTTCCGAGCAATGGATATCCGGAAAATTAAGTTTGACACAATTGAAGGAACTTAAAATTGAAAATCTCCTTCAAAGAGAACCAATTGTCATCAATAACAGTTTAATATCCGGTGAAATTCGCGGCAAGAGAATTTTAATTACGGGTGCGGCCGGTTCAATAGGTTCTGAGATTGTGAGACAGGTGCTCACTTATGATCCCGAAATGGTGATTTTATGCGACCAGGCTGAATCTGCATTGTATGAAATTCAATTGGAAATGGAAGAGAGATTTCCAAATGCTGACATAAAGATCTTCATCGGAAATATTCGCAATTATAAACGCCTGCAGATTATTTTCAATGAGTGCCGGCCGCAAATAATTTTTCACGCAGCTGCGTACAAGCACGTGCCAATGATGGAAAAGCATCCCTCAGAAGCAATCTTCACGAACGTGATGGGAAGCAAAATAGTAGCAGATCTTGCTGTTTTATATAAGGCAGAAAAGTTTGTGATGATTTCAACCGACAAAGCCGTCAACCCGACCAATGTAATGGGAGCATCTAAGAGGATTGCTGAAATATATGTTCAGTCGAGAAACAGTTCTGCTGAAAATGTCGACGGTACCGGTGTTTCCGAAAGCAGTTCAAGAACAAAGTTTATTACAACGCGTTTTGGAAACGTGCTGGGATCAAACGGGTCCGTAATACCCAGGTTCCGAGAGCAGATCATTAAAGGCGGACCTGTTACTGTTACAGATAAGGAAATAACGAGATATTTCATGACCATTCCAGAAGCAGTGCAGTTGGTACTCGAGGCGGGCACGATGGGCGAAGGGGGTGAGATTTTTATTTTTGACATGGGCAAGCCAGTTAAGATTAATGACCTGGCGATCAACATGATCAAACTGGCAGGCTTAGTCCCTAATAAGGACATAACAATTGTTTATACTGGTCTGCGTCCGGGTGAGAAACTTTACGAAGAGTTGCTTAACGAAAAAGAAAAAACAATTCCAACACATCACGAGAAAATAAAGATTGCCAAAGTGCGCAGCTGCTCACATGGCCAAATCCTCGCAGACATCCAGGAACTAATTACAATTTGTGAACTTGATGACCACTCCATGCTCGTGAAAAAAATGAAGGAAATAGTTCCCGAATTTAAAAGTAAGAATTCAGAATACGAAAAACTGGATCTGCTGAATGTTGATTCGGGAAAATTTTTTAACTCCGAATTTGTATAACCATCCATCCAATACACGCTATTCTTAAACCTGCCTAAGAAGCACCATTGATCGGTTTTTCATTATTGACTATCACTCAGAAACCTCAGAAACTTACAAGGGTCAGCGAATTTCTAAATTTTTAGAAGAGCAGAATTTGATTGTGCTTCGAGACATTGTGCGTAGCCACACACACTAAGCATGATTGAACCACAACTGACCAGAAAACTAACTTATCGTCATTGATGGGGGAAGCGGAGCACAGGATGCCCTGCGACACTATGACGTGACGCACGACTTTATCATACTGGTATCTTTGATGTTGAAATGCGAATGCTGAAGTTAAAAAGAAAACAGGCGTTAATGACGCACAGCATACTACTTATAAAGCAGTTAAGGACATACTAATGATTGAATTCGCAAATATTTAACACACTAATGAAACATCACAAATGCGGATACAAAAAAAGTGTGCGCATTATTTCCCTCCCCCAAAACCCTCCGCATTTATGCCAGACTTAAACAAAAGAAGAGCAAGAGTTTTTGCTTATTATTTACCGCAGTTTCACCCAATTCCAGAAAATGATCAATGGTGGGAAAAAGGCTTTACTGAATGGACTAACGTGGGAAGCGCTGTTCCTCTTTTTAAAGGCCACCAGCAACCACGCATTCCAACTGATTTAGGTTATTATGACCTCAGACTTCCTGAAGTAAGAGAGGCACAAGCAAACCTGGCAAGAAGTTCTGGTGTTGAAGGGTTTATTTATTGGCATTATTATTTTGGAGGCGGGAAAAGATTGCTTGAGATGCCTATCAATGAAGTTCTTAAAACAGGTAAACCTGACTTTCCCTTTTGTTTAGGTTGGGCAAATCACTCCTGGTCATCCCAATCATGGGATAGAATTAAGTCTAAAAAAAATGATCAATTATTAATGAAACAAGAATATCTCGGTGAAAGGGACAATATAGAGCACTTTTATTCTTTGTTGCCCGCCTTTAGTGATAAGAGGTATGTGCATATTAACAATAAGCCCGTTTTTTTAATTTATGATGGTGTAGGTGTACCACAAATAGAAGAATTTCTTGAATTATGGAATAATCTAGCTATAAAGAATGGCTTAAATGGAATTTATTTTATAGCTAGAAACGGCGCCGCGTCATCTTCCATTGACACACTCATAAATTTAGGATTTGACGCGGTTAATAGGCATGGACAATTCGAAGCTGAAATTCAAATCAAAGGCAAAGTTTTTCGGGATTTAAGGTGGAAAATAATTGAACGAATTAAGGGACAAGTATTGGATGTCTATGATTATAAAGATATAATTAATAATATTTTCAATGAATATGATACTCGACCAAACGTAATCCCGACAATTATTCCTCAATGGGACAGATCGCCACGGAGGAAAAGTGCAATTATTTATACAAAGTCTTCTCCAGAAATGTTTTCCCTACATATTCAAAAAGCCTTAGATATTATAAATAATAAAGAGGAAAATGCAAGGATCTTAATCTTAAAATCGTGGAATGAATGGGGAGAGGGAAACTATATGGAACCCGATAAACATAATGGGTATGGATATTTAAATGCTTTAAAGCAAAAAATATTTTATTAATTATTTGTAAATACGCGAGAGAGCACATCCTATATTAAGTCAATGGACAGTTGTTTCGCAGACATAGGACTTCATAATCCACTTAGTTTTTTAAAGGCATCCTCATTCTAATGCAAAAGGCCCCAAGAAATATTCTTGCGGCCTTTGCTGTATTGCAGTCCTACGTCTGGCCGAAAAGAATCAAATCTAAACGGATTCTAATTTACCACTTCCCACAAATAAAAGGCCATCGTAAACGATGGCCTTTTACAGATGTATCAAATCTATTACTCTTCCTCATCAAAGCTCATCGCTTCTCTTGTGGTTTGTAACAGTTCATACTCTTCTTTGCTACCAACAATCATATTCTCAAAATCACGTAAACCTGTACCTGCTGGTATCGGGTGACCTGTGATTACATTCTCTTTCAGGCCGAGCATATCATCTGTTTTACCTTGAATGGCTGCAGATGATAACACCTTAGTTGTTTCCTGGAATGAAGCTGCTGATATCCAGCTTTGAGTGCCCAGCGAAGCTTTTGTAATACCCAACAACACCGGATGTGATGTTGCCGGATTAGCATCGCGAAACTCTACAAGCTTTCGGTCGGCGCGACGAAGAATGGAATTTTCTTCGCGAATCTCCCTAAGACTAACAATCTGACCAGCTTTCAACTTAGTGCTTTCTCCTGCATCTGAAATAACTTTCTTATCAAAGATCCAGTCATTCTCTTCATTAAAGTCAAAACGGTCTTCAAGGTCTTCCTCGAGGAACCTGGTATCGCCCGGATCAACAATCTCCACTTTCTTCATCATCTGCCGCACTATTACTTCAATGTGTTTATCATTGATCTTCACACCTTGTAATCGATAGACTTCCTGAATCTCATTCACTACGTATTCCTGCACTGCAAATGGTCCTTTAATCGAAAGAATATCACCAGGAGAAACCTGGCCATCGCTCAAAGGAGCGCCGGCTTTAATAAAGTCACCATCCTGTACTAAAATCTGGCGTGTTAATGGAACCAAATATTTCTTCACTACACCATCCTTCGCTTCAACAATGATCTCCCTGTTACCGCGCTTGATAGCTCCAAATGCAACAACACCATCGATCTCACACACAATCGCAGGATTTCCAGGATTTCTTGCTTCAAACAATTCCGTTACACGCGGAAGACCTCCAGTGATATCCCGCTGCATACGAAGCGTACGAGGGATCTTCACCAATACCTGACCGGCTTTCACATCCTCTGCTTCATCAACAACAATATGTGAACCTACCGGAAGGTTGTATGTTTTTACCTCTTTTCCTTCTACTATAAGCGTTGGGATTTTGGTTTTATCTTTTGTTTCAATAACCACTTTTTCGCGGTGACCGGTTTGTTCATCAGCCTCTTCACGATAGGTGACGCCTTCAATTACATTTTCAAATTTGATCTGACCTGTAATCTCAGCAACAATTACATTGTTAAATGGATCCCAGGAACAAATAATCTCGCCTTTCTTAATCTGTTGGCCATCTTTAACAAGCAAGGTTGCTCCATAAGGAACGTTATGCGTAATTAACAAACGATCATTCTTTACATCAGTAATCCTCACCTCGCCTGTACGTCCAATAACAATCTGCACTTTTTCCCCTTCATTATTATGAGCAGTCACAGACCTTAATCCGTCGAATTGAATAGTGCCATCAAATTTTGATATGAGCGAAGATTCTACAGATGCAGAACCAGCCACACCACCCACGTGGAACGTACGCAATGTTAGCTGTGTTCCCGGCTCACCGATTGATTGGGCCGCAATGATTCCCACTGCATCACCTTTCTGCGCCATATTACCAGTGGCAAGATTCTTACCATAACATTTGACACACACCCCACGTTTACTCTCGCAGGTAAGCACTGAGCGGATTTCAACAGTTTCAATTCCTGCTTCTTCAATTTCTTTCGCTACATCGTCATCAATCTCTTCTCCTGCAGTAACAATAACTTCATCGCTCAAAGGATTGTACACGTTATGCAAAGATGTACGTCCAACGATTCTATCGAGCAATGGCTCAACAACCTCTTCATTATCTTTTAACGCGCTAATTGCTATACCACGCAATGTTCCACAATCTTCTTCAGTAATTACCACATCCTGCGCAACGTCTACCAGACGACGAGTCAGATAACCGGCATCAGCTGTCTTAAGAGCGGTATCCGCCAGACCTTTACGAGCACCGTGCGTTGAGATGAAGTAATCCAATACATTCAATCCTCCTTTGAAATTAGACAGGATGGGATTTTCGATGATCTCACTCCCCGAAGAACCACTTTTTCTTGGTTTCGCCATCAATCCCCTGATACCGCAAAGCTGCTTGATCTGCTGTTTAGAACCACGGGCGCCTGAATCAAGCATCATATACACGGAATTGAATCCCTGCTTATCTGAACTCAATTCACGAATCAACGTTTCAGTAATTCTCGTATCTACACGGCTCCATATATCAACAATCTGGTTGTAACGCTCGTTGTTAGTGATCAGACCCATGTTGTAGTTATCCCACACTTCGTCCACTTCACCTTTCGCATTATCAAGAACTTCTTCTTTGATAGATGGAATGATCAGGTCATTAATATTAAATGATAATCCACCCTGGAATGCTGTGCGGAAACCTAACAGCTTAATATCATCGAGGAATTTTGCTGTCTTCGGAACGTTGGTGATCTGAATGATATCGCCGATAATCTCGCGAAGATTCTTCTTTGTAAGAAGTGCATTGATATATCCAACTTCTTTGGGAACAAACTGGTTGAATATTACACGACCTACCGTTGTATCAAGAAGCTTTCGTTTGATCAGTCCATTTGATTCACGAACATCAACTTTCACTTTGATGTGTGCATGGAGATCGATCTGCTTCTCATTGTACGCTATGATCACTTCTTCGGCAGAATAGAAATGCTTTCCCTCTCCCCTTACTTTTTCCGTCTCAGTTGTTTTTTTGCCCTTGGTAATATAATAAAGACCAAGTACCATGTCCTGTGAAGGAAGAGTAATAGGTGCGCCGTTTTGCGGATTGAGAATGTTATGAGAAGCAAGCATCAATAATTGTGCTTCCAGTACCGCCGCATTACTCAATGGAACGTGAACCGCCATTTGGTCACCGTCAAAGTCAGCGTTGAACGCTGTACAAACAAGAGGATGCAATTGAATCGCTTTACCTTCTACCAACTTGGGCTGGAAAGCCTGGATCGATAAACGGTGGAGCGTCGGAGCACGGTTTAACATCACCGGATGTCCTTTCAAAATGTTTTCAAGAATATCCCAAACGATTGCTTCTTTTTTATCAACTAATTTTCTTGCGCTCTTAACTGTTTTTACAATTCCTCTTTCGATAAGCTTGCGAATAATAAATGGCTTGAATAATTCTGCAGCCATATCCTTTGGTAATCCGCACTCATGCAATTTTAGCTCAGGTCCCACCACGATTACCGAACGACCAGAGTAGTCAACACGTTTACCCAGTAGGTTTTGACGGAAACGTCCTTGCTTACCTTTTAATACGTCACTTAGTGATTTCAATGCACGTCCACCTTCGGCTTTTACAGCGTTTGATTTACGTGAGTTGTCAAACAAAGAGTCGACAGCTTCCTGCAGCATCCTCTTTTCGTTACGAAGGATCACCTCAGGAGCTTTGATTTCCAACAAACGCTTCAAACGGTTATTACGAATGATAACCCTGCGATAAAGATCGTTCAGATCTGAGGAGGCAAAACGACCGCCATCCAAAGGAACCAGTGGACGAAGCTCCGGTGGTATAACAGGTATATATTGCATAACCATCCATTCGGGACGGTTAGTGATTCTCGAATTTGCTTCACGGAAAGATTCAACTACACTTAAGCGTTTTAATGCGTCCGCTTTACGTTGTTGTGATGTTTCTGTAGCGGCAGCATTGCGTAAATCGAAGGATAATTGGTCAAGATCAATTCTTGCTAGTAGATCATGAACAGCCTCGGCACCCATCTTGGCGATGAATTTCTGAGCATCATCATCGGGAAGATATTGGTTGTCCTTCGGAAGATTCTCCAGTATTTCGAGATACTCTTCTTCAGTTAAAAGATCTCCGCTTTTCAGATTCTTATCCTCACGGATACCTGGCTGGATAACCACATACCTTTCATAATACACAATGCTTTCCATTTTTTTGGAGCTCATTCCAAGCAGGTACCCAATTTTATTTGGCAGACTCTTAAAGTACCAGATATGTACAATGGGAACTACCAGCTTGATATGCCCCATGCGTTCGCGACGCACCTTTTTTTCTGTTACTTCAACGCCGCAACGGTCGCACACAATTCCTTTATAACGGATACGCTTGTATTTTCCGCAAGCGCATTCGTAGTCTTTTACAGGTCCAAAAATCCTCTCGCAAAACAAACCGTCTCTTTCGGGTTTGTATGTACGGTAGTTAATGGTTTCAGGCTTTAGAACTTCGCCGTAACTTCTTTCCAGAATTGAATCAGGGGAAGCTAAACCAATGGTAATTTTAGAAAACGTAGCTCTTGGACGATTTTCCTTTTTGATTGCCATATTATTTGACCTATTTAATTTGCCCTTCTAATTCTGAGGGAAGTCGAAGGATGATTTTTTTAATTTCAAATTCTGAGGGAAGTGGGACCAGCGTTCGTACCGCTAATCATCTTCGTTGTGTCACTCCCTTGTACGTTCGGTCCACTATTGAGCATTATGTGAAGTAGTGGTTATATTGACCATTCACCACTGAGCACTCACCAATTTACTCGAACTTAAGATCCAATCCCAAACCTCTCAACTCATGCACCAATACGTTGAACGACTCCGGAATACCCGCTCTGGGAATATTATCGCCTTTCACGATCGCTTCGTAAGTTTTCGCGCGACCAATAATATCATCCGATTTGAGCGTCAGCAACTCTTGAAGGATGTTCGATGCACCATATGCTTCAAGTGCCCAAACTTCCATTTCACCGAAACGTTGTCCACCGAATTGAGCTTTACCACCCAAAGGCTGCTGAGTGATAAGACTGTAAGGTCCGATTGAACGAGCATGCATCTTATCATCAACCATATGGTGAAGTTTAATCATATAGATCACACCGACGGTTGCCTTCTGATGGAATTTCTCGCCTGTTTCTCCATCGTACAGGTACGTATGACCGAAAGTTGGCAATTTCGCTTCGCCGATATAGTCAGCTATTTCTTCCACTGTAGCTCCGTCGAAAATTGGTGTCGCAAAACGAACTCCAAGTTTTAATCCTGCCCAACCCAGAACAGTTTCATAGATCTGGCCAAGGTTCATACGGCTTGGTACACCGAGAGGATTTAAGACAATATCAACTGGAGTACCGTCTTCAAGGAATGGCATGTCTTCAGCACGAACGATCTTCGCAACAATACCCTTATTACCGTGGCGACCCGCCATCTTATCCCCTACTTTCAGCTTCCGCTTCACGGCGATATAAACTTTTGCAAGTTTCAATACACCAGCAGGCAATTCATCACCAATCGAGATATTGAACTTCTCTCTTTTATATCTACCTAACTCTTCGTTGTACTTAATATTGAAGTTGTGTAACAAAGTGTTGATCTGGTTATCGATCTTATCTTCGCCCGTCCAACCCAAAGGATTTACGTTCTGAAAATCGATAGTAGAAAGATTCTTTGCATTGAACCTTGCGCCCTTTCCGATCTGCATTTCACCGAAATTGTTAGCAACACCCTGAGAAGGCTTGTCCTTTAATAACGTCTGTAGTTTGTTCAGCAACAATTCCTTTAGCTCTTCCACATTCTTCTCATGAATTCTCTCTAACTTCTCCAAAGAAGCCTTTTCGCGGATCTTGGCATTCTTATCTTTCTTCGCTCTCTGGAATAGTTTTTTACCAATAACAACTCCTTCAACCCCGTTCGGTGCTTTCAGAGATGCATCCTTTGCATCACCGGCTTTGTCACCAAAGATGGCGCGAAGTAGTTTTTCTTCCGGTGTAGGATCGGATTCGCCTTTAGGTGTAATCTTACCAATCAGGATATCTCCCTCCTTAATGGCAGCACCCATCCTTATAATACCGTTCTCATCCAGGTCTTTCGTAGCTTCCTCAGATACGTTCGGAATATCAGGCGTCAATTCTTCTTCACCTAATTTGGTATCACGAACTTCCAGTTCATATTCTGAAATATGAATAGAAGTAAACAAATCCTCGCGAACAACTTTTTCATTGATCACAATCGCATCTTCGAAGTTGTAACCCTTCCATGGCATGAATGCCACCTGAAGATTACGACCCAATGCAACTTCACCATTTTGAACTGCATAACCGTCAGTAAGAAAATCGCCACGTTTTACACGCTGTCCTTTCTTAACCGCTGGTTTGTGATTAATACAAGTCTCCTGGTTTGTTTTAATGAATTTTGTAAGCTTATAAATTTGGAGATCATCCTCAAAACTTACTAACCTGTCGGCTTCAGTGCGGTCATAACGAACATGGATCTCACTGCCATCAACATACTCCACAATTCCTTCTCCATCTGCGAGGATCTGAACCCTTGCATCACGGGCAGCCTTTGCTTCAAGTCCTGTTCCCACGATCGGTTGCTCCGGACGGATCAATGGCACTGCCTGGCGTTGCATGTTTGATCCCATCAATGCACGGTTCGCATCATCATGTTCAAGGAAGGGGATCAATGAAGCACTTAAACCAACGATCTGGTTAGGTGCCACATCCATGAATTCAACTTCTGTTTTATCCAGAATAGGAAAGTCTCCGGTTTGACGAGAAGAAACTTTCTCTTCAGAAAATTCACCTTTGTCATTCAATGGAGCACTCGCCTGGGCAATTTTTGCGATATCTTCCTCTTCTGCACTCAGGAAAGTTAACTTCTTAAGGTCTACCTTTCCGTCGTTTACTTTATGATATGGGGTTTCGATAAAACCCATTTCGTTGATCTTAGCGTGTACACATAACGTGGAGATCAAACCGATGTTTGGCCCTTCCGGCGTTTCAATAGTACACAAACGACCGTAATGTGAGTAATGAACATCACGAACCTCAAAACCTGCTCTTTCACGACTTAAACCACCTGGTCCGAGCGCTGAAATACGGCGCTTATGAGTAATCTCAGACAAAGGATTCGTCTGATCAAGGAACTGTGACAATTGAGAAGTACCAAAGAAT
>DAINQQ010000177.1:0-12100 GCA_036742645.1 Flavitalea sp. | reverse complement strand
TTCAATTCATGCAGAAACTGCGAAGGCGTTTTGCCGAATTCTTTTTTAAACGCTTTTGTAAAGTAGGATTGCGTCTGAATTCCTACCCTGTACATAACATCTGTCAGTAAGATATCTTCTTGAGTCATCATCTGGACGGCCTTTCGTAATCTGACAGACCGAACAAACTCGGTTATCGATTGACCTGTGATGCCCTTGACTTTTTGGTACAACTTTGTTCTACTCATGCCAATGCTGTTACAGATATAGTCGACATCCATATCGGGATTGGTCAGTTGGGAATCGATGACCTCTAATAACTGCTCCATAAACTCTCTATCCTTTTGAGAGTGCACCAATTCCTTTGCTTCAATATGATGGTTCTTAAAGTATCGTTCCTTAAGCTTTTGTCGATGGAGAAAAATATTTCTAATCGTCAATAACAATAGGTCAATACTCACGGGCTTTGCAAAATAAAAGTCAGCTCCGGACCATACGCCTTCTATTTTTGACTCAAGTGCATCTTTAGCCGTTAACATGATAAATGGAATGTGACTGACCTCAATATCATTTTTTATTAATCTGCATAACTCAATACCGCTCATTCCCGGCATCATTACGTCACTGATGATAAGATCGGGAAACTCATCTTTTGCTTTTATAAGGCCTGATTGACCGTCCCCTGCATGCGAAATCTTGTATTGTGGTGACAACGTTTCCTCCAGGAATTTTCTCAACTCTTCGTTATCATCTACAATCAGTATGTGGGGTATCGTTTGCAATTTCCCTTCCTCGTTCTGTGCGATGTAATGTTCGCCTGCGGAAGGAAAGTAATGTTCATATTTATATTGAATGCTTTCGAGCTTCTGAAATCCTTCGCCGTTCTGATTGTTACCGATCCATCGTTCGTTTTGATCATAATCTTCTTTGCTTACAGGAATACTCACTATGATTTCTGTTCCCTGGTTACGTTCACTATATACCCCGATATGGCCCTTATGCAGCGACGTGAGGCTTCTTACAAAAGCCAGGCCGATTCCGGAGCCGAGATGCGATTCGGAAATTTTATAATACCGCTCAAAAAGATGCTGGATCGACTCCTTTGAAATGCCGATTCCATTGTCCGCCACCCGCAGATGAAAGTATTTTTTTCCACGGTAATCATTCTTAAGAATCAATTCATTTTCAAATGAAGGTTTGAAGTTCTCGAGCGAATCCAACGTTTCAACCGTTATCGTTCCTCCATCTGCCGTATATTTAAATGAATTGCTGATAAGGTTAATGACAATCTTTTCCAACACCTGGCGGTCAAACCAAATTTCCGAAGACTGTTCAGGAACCTTCATCATAAAACTTACTTTCTTTTCCTGTGCCAGGTCGCTGAATTCTTCCGATATTTCCTGGAAAAAAAGATTAAGGTTGCCCGGCATTACATGCAATTTCAAAATACCTGACGCAGCTTTCCTGAAATCCATCAATTCATTGATAAGCCCCATGAGGCGGTTTGCATTTCGATAAATTATTTTATAGTAATGTCTCGCAGAGAAATTGGCATCTTCTTTCAGCAACTTTTCGAGTGGACCAAGAATGAGCGAAAGCGGTGTACGGAATTCATGAGAGATATTGGTAAAAAATTGTAGCTGGACCTGGTGCATTTCTTCTCTCTTTTTCTCTTCCAGCTTTCGCAATTCAAGTCTTCTTTTGAATCGATAAAACGCAATTGCCCCCGATACTATTCCGATAAACACAATTACGCGAAACCACAAGGTATCCCGGAAAGGTGGCGTTATGATCACCTGGATTGAAGGACCTTTTTCATTCCAGAGACCGTCATTGTTTGAAGCCTTGATACGGAAAGTATATTCTCCCGGTCCAATATTAGTATAAGACGCCTTTCTTTCTTTTCCGACATAATTCCAATTTTCTTCAAAGCCTTCCAATTTATATGCATACTGGTTATTTTCAGATGCGGCATAGTTCAACGCCGCAAAACTGAAAAAAAAAGTAGATTGTTTGTAACTCAGCGTGATTTTTTTTGTCACACTGATATCACTTTGAAGCAAGCCATCCTTCGATCCCGGAACGATCTTTTCATTAAACACATGGAAATCGGTAATATAAACAGGGGGAATAAATTTATTAATCCTAATCTGCTCCGGATAAAATACATTGAAGCCATTTACTCCACCAAAATACATCTGACCATCTCTTGTTTTCATAAATGCATTGGCTTCATATTCCAATCCTTGCAAGCCATCAGCAGTATTATATTTTCTGAAATCGTATGTCTCGGGATCAAATTCTGTCAAACCGTTGGAAGTGGCAATCCAGAATTTACCCTGCTTATCTTCAGCGATTCCTTTAATAAATTCCGTCGATAAACCAGCCTTATTGGTATAAAGAAAAAACGAATCGCGCGTTGCATCGAAAAGATATAACCCGGTTTGCCCGATCCACAATCTTCCTTTGCTGTCAATAAAAATTACGCGCAGATCGGGAGCTTTTGGTTCCTTGTGAAAGTATTGAGAAAATTTATCTGTTTTCGTATCATAACAATTCAAACCCCCATCATCTGTCCCAATCCAAACTTTTCCGTTTCTATCTTCATTAATAGAAATGATATTCTTCCCGCTTATTGCCGTTCGAGTTTTAGTAGCAGTGGTAACACGCTGAAATTTCTTAGTTGAAGGATCGAAAAGATTTAATCCTCCATAATAAGTAGCGATCCACAACTTTTTTCGGCTGTCCTCAAATATCGCCTGAACATAGTTTGAGCTAATAGAATTGATATCAAAAGGATCATGGAGATAACGCGTGAAGGTTCCGGTAGAGCGGTTCAGATGACTGACTCCACCGCCCCAGGTTCCCACCCAAAGATTAGCCTCACTATCTTCCGTGATGTCGAGCACTTCATTGGATCCGATGGTGCGTGGATTGAATGGATCATATTTATAGTGAATAAAACTGTTCTTTTTACGGTCAAACAAATTAAGACCGCCTCCATCGGTACCAATCCAAATATTACCACGGCTATCTTCGCAAAATGCTTTTACATCATTATAACTTAAACTGTTTTCATCGCGTCGCTGCCTGAAGAGGGTAAACTTTTCGGTGGATGGCATGAATAAGTTGATCCCTCCGCGATGTGTACCGACCCACAAATTTCCCTGCAAGTCTTCGTACAGCGCGGAGACAGTTCGTTGCGATAAACTGGACTGGTTGTTCGGATCATTCTGGTAGTGAAAAAAAAATTCGTCCCGTTCATTGAACAAGTCAAGTCCGCCATTAATACTACCCACCCACAATGCCCCTCTCCTGTCGACCAGCAAACTTCTGATTTGATTGCTTGCAAGACTTTGAGCGATCTTTTCCCGGTGGTCATACTGTTTAAATGTTAGCCTCACCGGATCAAATACAAAAAGCCCATTGTCTTCAGAACCCAGCCACAAACTTCCCTGTTTGCTTTCCTGGATCACTCTTATCGCATTGTTCGCTCTTATTTCATAAGGATCTTCCAGGTTCTGGTATAATGCAAACCGCCCGGTTTGCCTGTTAAAAAGATTGATTCCGCTTTCTGTTGCCACCCAAAGATCGGCCCTGGAGTCTTCAAACAAATAGTTGACACGATCGTCTGCCAGGCTAAACGGGTTGCCAGGTTCGTGCCGGAAATGGATAAATGAATGATTACGACTGTCAAATAGGTTTAATCCGCCACCAAACGTACCGATCCACAGCCTGCGCTGGTTGTCTTCATAAATGCAATTCACCAGGTTATGACTTATGCTTCGCGCGTTCGACGAATTGTGTTTATACCTTACGAATCTATTCTTATCTGGATCGAAACAATTTAAACCATTGTCTGTTCCGATCCAAAGATGTCGATCACGGTCTTCATAGATACACCGAATGTAATTATCACTGATCGTGTTAGTGTCTCTTGGATCATACCTGTACACAGTCATCTGGTAACCGTCGTATCGGTTGAGCCCGTCACGGGTTCCAAACCACATGAATCCCTTTTTATCCTGCAGAATACACTCGATGGTACTGTTTGAAAGCCCCTCTTCATTTGAGATATGTTTGAAAGAAAGTTCGGGCGCTTCCTGGGCAAATAAAAAACCTGATAAAATCTGGAACGTGCAGATATGCAAGGCGACCCTCAACCAATATGCGTGTATGAAAGGCATCAAACGTAAACATTTATTGGTTAACCTGATGCATAATACGTAAACCCTTCACCCGGAGTACAGAAAATTTCAAATTAGTTCATTTGAACAAAAAATAAGAACGAATGAACAAGTGCCAAAGCAGCAACAAATATACCTTGAAGGGTCTTATTTAATGGAGACGGCTTAGGAAAAACCTGTCCTACCGCTTCCAACCGCATTGCACCAGTTTGCCATTCTTCATAAAAATTGCCAACATGAAAATGAAAAAACGATTGCTTCTATTGGCGGCATTCCTTTTCGCTATATTAGCTTTTACTCCCCCCGTTCTTGCTCAACAGCGCATTAAGGGAGTGCTACGTTCCTCTTCCGGGGAACCGCTTTCAGGCGCTACCATAACCGTGAAAGGTTCAGGCCGCTCGGTTGTCACCGATACCGCCGGCCAATTCGTTCTTGAAGCTGCGCGGGGAAATTCCCTGGTAATCAGTTATGTCGGTTTTCAAAACCGGGAAGTGGCCGTAGGGAATGAAACCCTCATGGACATTACTCTCCAACCAAACTCCGCTACCCTGATGAACGAAGTTGTCATTGTTGGTTATGGTACATCCAGAAAAAAAGATCTCACAGGTTCGGTCGTGAATGTCAGTGCAAGGGATTTTCAGAAAGGTGTAATTACAACGCCTGAGCAATTGATCGCCGGAAAGGCGGCAGGTGTATCGGTGATATCTAATAGTGGACAACCGGGCGCGGGAAGCACAATCAGGATACGGGGAGGTTCGTCGCTAAGGGCAAGTAACAATCCATTGTTTGTAATCGACGGCGTGCCTTTATCGAATGATCCGATCGCAGGAGCTGGTAATCCCCTTGGACTGATCAATCCTAATGATATAGAGTCGTTCACGATTTTAAAAGATGCTTCCGCCGCAGCGATTTATGGTACACGTGCCGCAAATGGGGTAATTCTCATCACGACTCGCAAGGGAAGTGGCGGAGATCTCCGTGTAAACTTTAGTAGCCTGAACTCGGTTTCAACACTCATTAAAAAGGTGGATGTTTTAAGTGCCGACCAGTTCCGGGCTATCATTAATGAAAAAGGAACTACGGCACAAAAAGCCATGCTAGGTGTGGAGAATACGGACTGGCAGGACGAGATTTACCAGTCTGCTTTTGGTACTGACAATAACGTTAGTCTCACAGGAGGCATTGCAAAATTACCTTACAGGCTTTCCATCGGCTACCAAAACCTGAATGGCATTTTAAAAACGGATAAGATGGAAAAAGCATCTGTCGCCATTTCTCTAAATCCTACTTTTCTTGATAACCATTTGCGGGTAGATGTCAACCTTAAAGGTAGTTGGCAGAAAAACAGGTTTGGAAACCAGTCGGCCATTGGCGGAGCTGTCAGCTTTGACCCAACACATCCCGTTCATGTAAAGAGCAATCGTTTTGGAGGTTATTATGAATGGATCGATGCTTCGGGCAATCTTACAAATCTTGCAGGACGAAATCCTGTGGGTCTGTTAAACCAGCGGTTTGACGAATCAAAACCCCGCAGAAGCATTGGGAATGTACAACTGGACTATAAATTCCATTTCTTACCTGAGTTACGTGCGAATCTGAATGTTGGTTACGATGTTGCCGAAGGAAAAGGAACTGTATTTGTTTCCGACAGCGCGGCGGCAGATTACACAAGAGGCGGAAGGAATACGGAATACAAGAGGACCACAAGCAACACACTCCTCGAGTTCTATCTAAATTATACGCGCGATTTGAAGTCGATCAATAGCAGGATTGATGTTACTGCCGGATATTCTTATAATAATTTCCTTACGAAAGTTTACAACTACGCCGACTATAATGCTCACGGTGTAAAACTTCCAAACTCAGATCCCGCATTTCCTTTTGATGAGCCCGAGAATACACTTATCTCCCTTTTCGGACGAGTAAATTATGCGTTTCACGATCGATACCTGCTAACGGCTACACTACGCCGTGATGGCTCTTCCCGGTTCAGTCCTGATAACAGATGGGCTTTGTTCCCATCTGTGGCATTGGCATGGAAGATCAAAGACGAAGAATTTCTCGCAACTAACTCGGTTATATCTGATCTGAAGCTTCGAATTGGTTATGGAATCACGGGTCAACAGGAAGGGATTGGAAATTACGACTACCTGTCGCGTTATGCACTGAGTGCAGCCAACGCTGCTTACCAGTTTGGTAGCACCTATTACCAGGGCTACAGACCGAGCGGGTATAATCCGACTATTAAATGGGAACAAACAGCCACGTCGAATATCGCACTTGATTTTGGATTTCTGGACAATCGCATCCGGGGTAGTATTGATTTTTATCTGAAGAAGACATCTGACCTCCTGAATGAAATCCCTCAACCGGCAGGCACCAACTTTTCCGCATTTATCATTGCCAATGTCGGTGATATGGAAAACAAGGGTATTGAGTTTAGTATCAACACCGAACCAATACGCAGAAATGATTTCAGCTGGAACGTGGACTTCAATATCACATATAATAAGAATACCATCAAGAACCTGACGGTCATTCCAGGAGACAAAAACTATCCCGGCTTTCAGTCAGGAACAATTGCAGGAGGAATTGGCGGACAGTTTGTGTTCATCAACGCGGTAGGAGGACCGAAAAGCACGTTCAATCTATACAAGCAAGTGTACGATTCTATAGGAAGACCACTGGAAGGGGTATTCGTAGATCAAAATGAAGATGGGATTATCAATCAAAATGATTTATTCAAAAGCAAGCAAGCAGATCCAAAAGTATTTTTCGGCTTCAGTACGAGTGCAAACTATAAGAAATGGAATGCCGGATTCGTAATCCGCGCGAGTTTCGATAATTATGTTTATAACAATAATTTCAGCCAAACTGGAACACTTGCGCAATTGACAGGAAATTCGGTACTGTATAATGCATCTTCAAATTACCTCGAAACGCGATTTGCCGGAAACAGTCAGCAACTACTTAGCGACTACTATATCCAAAACGGATCTTTCCTGAAAATGGATAATCTGAATATCGGTTATAATGTCGGAAGGGTTTTCAGCAATGCAAACCTGCAGGTAAGCGCGACTATTCAAAATGTATTTGTGATTACAAATTACAAGGGTCTTGATCCTGAGATTGGTCCTGGTGGCATTTCAACAACCAATCCGAATCCGACGAATCAGGGCATCGATAATAATATTTATCCGAGGCCGCGTACTTTCTCATTGGGCTTGAACCTCAGTTTTTAACCAACAGAAAAAAATCATATGAGAGCAAATCATATACTCATATTTATCACAGGTGCTGCAGTCCTGCTACTGGCATCGTGTACAAAAAAATTGGATCTCTTCCCGACAAATGATCTAACACCGCAGGACGTGTATGCGACATCTACAGGATATAAGCAGGCGCTTGCGAAAATATATGCAGCGTTTGCCCTTACGGGTAATACCGGCGGCACCGGTAGCGCAGATATCCCTACACAAATTATCGCAGATGAAGGTAATTCCGATTTCCTACGATTATACTGGAACCTTCAGGAGCTTACCACTGATGAAGCATCATGGACCTGGCAAAATGATGCTGGAATAAGAGGTTTGCATGAAATGAGTTGGTCTTCCATCAATCCGATAGTTAGTGGCTTGTATTATCGCTCGTTTTTTCAAATCACTTTGGCAAATGATTTTATCAGGCAGGCTTCTGATGAAAACGTCAGTGGAAGAGGTATAACTGGAGCCAGTGCAGATAGTATCCGGACGTACAAGGCTGAAGCAAGATTTCTCCGCGCCTATCAGTATTGGATACTCATGGACCTCTTCGGCAACCCTCCCTTTTTAACGGAAAAGGAAGGTATCGGAGCAGTTATACCGAAACAAGTCCAGCGAAGTGAATTATTTGCCTACCTGGAATCTGAACTAAAAGCGATTGAAACAGAACTTCCAGCTCCGAAGGCTAACGAATATGGTCGTGCCGACCAGGCCGCCGCGTGGGCGCTACTTGCACGCATATACCTGAACGCGAATATTTACACAGGTACACCACGCTATGCCGACGCGATCACGTATTGCAATAAAATAAAATCGAACTACTCATTGCATGCTAATTATCGTGAGCTTATGCTTGCAGATAACCATTTAAATACTGACGAATTTATTTTTACCATTAATTATGATGCGAAGAACACCCAGAACTGGGGCGGAACTACTTATCTTACCCATGGCCCTGCAGCAGTGCCCGGATCTGTTTCTGGTACGAGTGGAAATTGGGGCGGCTTACGCTTCACTCAAAATTTTGTAAATCTTTTTCCTGACCCGAGCGGGAATACAGATAAGCGTGCCCAATTCTATACTACAGGTCAGAATCTCGTTATGGGTGAATTGTATACCGGTACAGATGGCTACTCGGGTACAAAATATAGAAACAAAACAAGAACCGGCGGACCTGCTCCTAACGCTGATCCTGCTGGCAATTGGGTGGATATTGATTTTCCTATTTTTCGCCTTGCAGAGATATATCTGATTTACGCGGAAGCAGTGTTACGTGGTGGTACAGGAGGAGATGCTGCCACTGCACTCGCACATGTCAATGCAATACGCACTCGTGCTTATGGCAACACTTCGGGAAATATAACAGCTGGCCAGTTAACGCTGGATTTTATTCTTGACGAAAGAGGACGTGAGTTATACTTTGAAGCGCACCGTCGCACAGATTTAATACGACATCAAAAATTCACCACAGCCGGGTATCTATGGGCGTGGAAGGGAGGCGTAAGTGTCGGAAGAGCCGTTGACAATAAGTATAACCTGTTTCCACTTCCTTCTACAGATTTATCATCAAACCCTAACCTTGTTCAAAATTCGGGTTACTAAAACGTTCGTTATGAAAGAAAGCATTCATAAAATTTTGTTAGTTGTCACCTTTGCGGGGATCTTGTATGCCTGCAAAAAGGATGAGATAAAAACTACCGCCTATACAGGTAAGCCGGGAACGTTGACTGTCTCTCAGCCAAATCTTGTGTTAACCAGTGCAAATGCAAATGACTCCGTTCAAACTTTTTCATGGACGTCAACAGATTACGGTTTCAAGGCAGCGACAAAATACAGGCTGCAAATCGCAAAAGCGGGAACCAACTTTGCCGCACCCAAAGAAGTAGACATGGGAAGCAATCTGCAACAAAAATATACTGGAGCAGATTTTAACCAGATGGCATTAATATTGGGATTGCCGCCTGGCACTCCAGGCCAACTGGAATCTCGTGTTAGGTCTTCTATCAGTGATTCCATACCGGCGGTATATTCTAACAAGATAACGCTGGCAGTTACCCCTTATCTCGTAATAATTAACTACCCTTCTTTATGGGTTCCTGGTGATTACCAGGGATGGGATCCTGCAATCGCTCCTAAAATTTCATCCAAAGCAGCAAATGGAATTTATGAGGGATATGTAAATATCCCCGGCGGATCACTGAAGTTTAAGTTTACAAGTCATCCCGACTGGAACCATACAAATTATGGATGGGCAAGCAGCACAACGAGCGGAGACAATGTAACGGGAACTTTCAATACAACCGGCGGTGATCTTTTTGTTCCAAGCGCAGGATATTACTTATTGAAAGCGAATACAACGAGTAATACCTGGTCGGCAACAAAAACACGCTGGGGATTGATTGGCGACGGAGTGCCAGGAACCGCATGGACGAGCGATCGTGATATGGTATATAATGCAACCACGAAAACATGGTCCATCACACTGGACCTCGTAGCTGGCGCCGTTAAATTCCGCGCAAATGATGACTGGCCTATCAACTTTGGTGATACAGGGGCAGACCTGAGTCTTGAATATGACGGTTCAAATATCGCAATAGCAGCAGCGGGAAATTACACCGTAACATTAGATCTGAGCATTCCCGGCAACTACACGTACAAGGTTCAAAAAAACTGAGCGTTGGCGTTAGTGGTAGAATGTTGATTTTTTCGCTGCCGGGCGATAAGGGGATATATTATCCAGCCGTATCTTTTCAACTCTGCATCCAATAGCGGAGCCAAATAATTACGAATGATGAATGTTTTGCATGCAGCTGCGATTAGTGCCTTATTGTTGCTGACCGTTGAAAGCTGTCATAAAACCAATACCAGTGAACCGAATCCGGCTCCGCAGCCTCCTGCATCTAAAGACACTTTTTATTTTGGCGCTGACTTGTCCTATGTCAATCAAATTCTTGATCATGGAGGGGTGTACAAAGACCAAAGTGAGATCCGAAGTCCTTATCGAATCTTTAAAGATCACGGTGCTACTCTTGCGCGTTTCCGATTATGGCATAATCCTTTATGGACAAAAGAAGTTTATGGAACGTCAGGTACTCAGTTGTACAACGACCTGGTGGATGTTGAAAAAAGCATCAGGCTTGCAAAAGAACAGGGTATGGCTGTTGCAATAGATTTCCATTATTCTGATTCATGGGCTGATCCCGGCAAACAGGAAGTTCCAAAGGCATGGGCCAGCATCAAGGATATGTCAGTCTTGAAAGATTCAGTTTATCAGTACACTCTGAAAACATTACAACATCTGAACAATAGAGGACTAATGCCGGAGATGGTGCAGATCGGTAACGAAATCAACTGTGGCTTATTCTTCACGAATGCTCCTCCTAACTTTCCTATTGCCAATTCATGTAACGGTGAATGGCAAAAATTAGGAGAAATATTAAATAGTGCAATTCGTGCTGTTCGCGAGGTCGCCGCATCGTCTTCCGTCAAAACAAAAATTCTATTGCATGTAGCTGACCCGAAAAATGTGGATTGGTGGTTTACCAATATTACTACTACCGGGAATGTTCAGGATTTTGACATTATTGGTTTCTCGTACTATCCCATCTGGCATACTACAGTGCTCGTCGATAAATTGTCTGATAATATTGCTGCGTTCAGAACCAAGTTCAATAAAAAAGTGATGATCCTTGAAACTGCCTATCCCTGGACTGCAACAGGTAGTGATTCATATAACAATGCATTTGGTTCACAACAGGCCATTGCGGGCTATCCGTATTCGGCATCCGGACAGTTCAATATGATCAAAGCAATCACGCAGGAAATTATTGACGGGAAAGGATCTGGTATCATTTATTGGGAACCAGCCTGGATTAGTTCTTCGATGAAGGACCTTTGGGGTACAGGCTCTTCGTGGGAAAACGCAACGTTTTTTGATTTCACCGGCAACACGATCCAGGGAATCGACTTTATGAAACACATTTACCAATATTAATTCAAAGGTTTTTATTTATCGATTGAACTCCCGCAAATGGTAAAATACTTCAAAGGCATTACAATCTCCTGTTTCATTCTTTGCGTCATTTTTTTCTTTCATATCGATATTTTTTCACAAACTGCAAAAAAGAACGCAGGGGATGTATATGTAGACAAAAAGGGAATACTGCGTTGGAAGAAAACGAATGCTGAGGCGGCCTTTTTCGGCGTGAACTATACTACACCTTTTGCGTATGCCTACCGCGCGCACAAAGCACTTAACGTTGATCTCGAAAAAGCGATCCAGCAAGATGTTTATCATTTTGCCCGCCTGGGATTTGATGCGTTTCGGGTACATGTCTGGGATACAGAAATCAGTGACTCTTTAGGCAACCTGCTGAACAATGAACATCTAAGGTTATTTGACTTTCTGCTGGCTGAATTAAAAAAAAGAAATATCAAGACAATCATTACACCGATTGCTTTTTGGGGTAATGGCTATCCTGAACGAGATGAAAGAACACCTGGATTTTCACGAGTCTATGGTAAAGCAAACGCCACTACAAATGATACCGCGATAAGAGCGCAGGAAAATTATCTGCAACAATTTTTCAAACACATTAATCCATACACGAAGCTCAGTTATCACGATGACGCGGATGTAATAGCTGTGGAAATAAATAATGAGCCCAACCACAG
>DAINQQ010000176.1:0-12105 GCA_036742645.1 Flavitalea sp. | reverse complement strand
GCGACAGTCCAGGAATTTAACCATCTTGCATTTTCCGACCGCCCTAAACGATTGGAACCATCTCTTCTCAGAGTTCCCTCAAGTACATATTTTTTATTGTATGTATAACTCAGGTTTCCGAAGTAGCCAACAAAACGTTCGTAATCGTTGCCCATGCCGTAATACTGTAAACTATTTTCAATCCATTGCTTCAGGATTCTATAATCAACAAATGGAACACCGCCGTTTTCATACTGATAGCCGAAGCCCGTATTGTTTGAATTCTGCCTGTCAGTATATTTTACTTCCTGGCCAAGAAGACCCTGGACCTGGTGCACTTCCCCGAAAGTTTTGTTTGCTGACAGTGTATTGCGGAAAGTGTAGTTTTTCAATTCATCTTCCTGGCGATTGTAGAAGCCTCCATAAGGCAATACAACCTGTGGTGGTGCTTCCGGGTCGTCCGGGTCCCTGTACAAAAAACGATTTGCGTTCGCGATGGTGGCGGTGGGGGCCGCCCTGTATGCGTTTGCCTGGTTTGAATTTTCAGTAATCTGGTGCTCTTTACTGGTTTTTACATACCTGATGGCACCAATGAAATTATAGGTTAACCAGGGAGTTATTTTATACGCGGCATCCCCTGTTAAACTAACATCCATTAGGTTTAGTTTTATATAATTGTTTCCTACTTCGTTGATGATGTTGAACGCGGTGTAATTCCTCCGGAAATACTGGAGGTCGCCGTTCTCATCATAAGGTGTGAGAACCCTGCTTGTATTTAGTGCATAACTAAAGGGATTGATATCGAAATCCCTTGCGTATGACCCTTCAACCGGGTTGCTAATGCGGCTGATAGAACCGGGAGCCTGCTGCTGCCTTACCGCGGCGGCGACCTTGAAGCCGACCGTGAACCGGTCCGATATGTTATAAGTATTACGCATGTTCGCAGTGTATCGCTTCACTTTATCGGCAATTGTCCAGCCCTGGTCATTATAATAACTGACCGAAAAATACGACTGTGCTTTGTCCGTTCCGTGTGATAAACTCAGGGAGTGCTCCTGGGTAAATGCATTCCGGAAGAGAACATCAAACCAATCCGTATTCACTTTTTGATAACTCATCAGGTAAGCGGCTCTTGCCTCTGGTGTATTCGCCAGCGCAAACTGCCCGGTTGCCGGATCTACCGTTTTGATGAGGTCCACCATCTTCCCAAAAATGCCTGCATCGGCCCGTGTAGCGAGACTGGTAAAATCCAACGCACCCTTTCTTTCCAGTTCTGCGTAGACAGATAACTGGTGAGCAGAGTTCATGATATCATAATCATAGTAAGTTGGCTTTAACTGCACGCTAAAATTGCCGACATAATTGATTCTCGGTGTGCCGGATACACCTTTTTTGGTGGTAATTACAATCACACCGTTCATAGCCCTTGCACCATATAACGCAGTCGCAGCCGCATCTTTGAGAATGTCAAAGCTTTCTATATCATTTGGGTTGAGGCCGGCAACCGCCGAACCTAACAAAGTATTTGGGTCACCACTCGATAGCTGGTCATTTGAAATGTTTACTATGTCTTCCAGAATCACGCCATCTATAACCCACAGGGGTTTATTATCCCCCGTGATTGAAGTAGCTCCACGAATACGGATTTTCGGTGCCGCACCGTATGTACCCGATATGTTTTGGATAGCAACACCTGCAGCCCTTCCTTCAAGCATGCGACTAATATCGGTAACGCCAGCCGTTCTGATTTGGTCAGCGTTTAGCTTTACCGCAGCCCCAGTGAATTTACTCTTCTCAATCCGCTGGAAACCGGTCACAATAACATCGGTCAATGTACCGGCTTCGGCAATCAAATTAAGTGAAACCGTGGTCTGACCTGGACGAAGGCTTACCTGGCGGCTTTGATATCCTACATTACTGATCAACAGGGTGGCGCCGGCAGGAACTCCGTTTAGAACGAAATCTCCCGAAGCGTTCGTGACTGTGCCACGATCTGTGCCGCTGATGACCACTGAAACGCCGGCCAAAGGAGCTCCCACACTATCCAGAATCCTACCGCGAATGGTTGTATCTGCTGGAACATTGAAGTCATTTCTGGGAGTGAATGAACGATTTTCAGAAACAAGCCCGGATTTTGCAAATTGTTTCCCCGCATTGGCCTTTTTGTTTGGCGGATTGTCTTCTGCCAACACATGGAGGCTGTTTAAAATAAACAAAAGAAACGTAAAGACCTTAAGCAACTTTCTCAGATTCGTCAACCGAACATTGGTTCCACCCAATGTTTTTTTAGTCATGTTCATGCTTTGAATATTTAAAAGATCCGTTTTCTGAAGTCTTGACATAACATTATAATTAGTAAGGGTTGGTCGCCGGAGAGCGATAATTGAATGTAATTTCAATAAGGGATACAATTATTGAAGTTAACAGGAATGACTTATTTATGTTGGGTAATTTTTTAAGGAGGGTTCCTGTTGGAACGGCTAAAATCCTCCATTTTAGTTAGTCAAATATCCTTGTATTTTCCTTAGCCGGGTAATTAATTACAAGAAAGTTTGTGTATCGTTTCGTCTTTGGTATGACAACCCGCAATCAGTTACTGCTGCATCAAAAATCCCTCTATGTCTGCACTCATCAAATACGGAAACTCCTGGTCCTGAGAGGCAGCTGGCCGGTGCTGTTGTATCCTATTTGCTATACGATTATTTGGCGCGATAAGTTTGTTATCGCCGCCCAACGTCGTAAAATTTTATCGCAGTTTCCCCTGCTGCGACCATCTTTCGGAGCTCTTTGCGGGTTGTCTTAAATTGCACGCATTCTATTGCCTCTTGGGTTGTCCTCGAGTTCGGCAAGTCCAACGTCTTCGATTAATGTCGGAATAGCCATTCTGAAGCGCCTACGCAACCCCTTCTTCAAACGGTACCAGCCGGGTTTTTCCGCAATCTGCCCCGGGCTTCCACTGTTCCGTCCTGTGGACATTTTTGCTCATCGGCACTTCCCCGTTCAATCCAGTCGCCGTGTTTTTTTTATATGGCGTGTAGATCCTGAATGCTCGCAGGTGGTAGTGCAGAGCTGTTTTTCCAATCGTACAAACAAGAACAGGTGGGTTGGTAGATTCATCCTTATACATTTTCAGCTCTGATATTCAGAGAGGGATTTTTAAAGTCCAGGGATCATCCTTCGTACCTTTTCTTTTGCCATTGGTTTGAATAAGTAGGAAAAGAAATTCTCCTGGTTGATAGATGTTATAAACTTATAAACTTTTTAGGGCTTAGGGCGCATTTTAAGGTTGAATCACTTCTACGCTATTGCCTGCGGAAAAAACAAGACAAGTTCAACGTATTGTCAATTTTGTAGATCTTATTTGAATGGCGGATGCTAATGAAGCCATGAGCCGATGTGATGATCAGCCGATTAGCCAATAGAGTAATCTGCCAATGTTAGGACAAATCGAGTATTAGCAAATCAGTAGATTCTAAAGTGGGTTCCAGGAATTTGGCACGTATAAACCAATCTGTTTGTTGGCTTTCAGGTTACCTTCTTCAATAGCAGATTAGCAAATCAGCACATTATTCATATTTACCGGCTAATCGATCACATCAGCTCGTTTTATCGGTCGTGGAGTAAGCCATGCAAGATCTTAAAGATATACCTCGTAGCGCTGCTCTATCAAAGGCTTTCCAAAAGCTGTTGAATTCTTTTCTTGTGTTACAGTGAATCCAGCCTTTCTGTACAAATAAGCAGCAGCTTCCTGTTCATTCGTTGTCCAAAGAAAAGCATGGTGGTAGTTTTTCTTTTTAAGGAGTTGCATGAATTCGTTCATCAGCTTCTTTCCAAGTCCGATACCCCTATATCCAGGTGTCAGTATGAAAAATCGTAGCTGTGCGGAGTTGCCGCCCCGGTCCATGAGCAACATAAAGCCGATGATTTGGGTAATGTGTTCACAGATCCATACATGGTCCCTGTCAGGGCTATAGCGTTCGATGAAGTCGTGTAAGCCCTTAGCTACATAGCTTTCGAACTCGATTCCATAATCATACTCGGCTTTGTACAATGTTCCGTGCAGGTAAACGACATAACCGATGTCTCCAGCGTGTAGTTCATTCCGGATAGTAATATCTTCCAATCGCAACGGTGTTTCCATTCGGAGATGTTTTTGATGAATCGCATCCTATTCCTGGACACTCAAGCTTTTTGTCAACATTTTGTGGATGAAGATTAAAACCATGGAAAGTCCTGCAAAAGCGACAAACAAAAAAAAGCAATTCAGAAATACCGCGCTATATCCAAGTGTGTCAGCATTCACAAAAGGGTAGGGATAGAAGCCGGATAAATTTCCCCGAAATAATACATATAAAAGATACAAGAAAGGGTAAGCCAGCCAGCCAAACGCATCCTTCCAACGTAACGCCGATTTTGGCTGAGACAATAGCCAATAAATAAGAAATAGTATGGGGACTAAAGAGTGCAACAACTCATCCACGAGCCGCTGTAAACCCTGCGGCTGCCACAATGATCGCAGAATAAGATTATAAACAAGCCCTACAACAGTGATGTATACAGCAATTCCTGTTACAGTCGTTGAGTGTGCGAAAAACCGCCCCAGGGATGATTTGGGTCGCAAGAAGGAAATAGTAAAACACACAGCTACGAGGATATTTGTAAGGATTGTGTAAAAACTAAAGTATCGGATCAGTGTTTCTGTAATGCCGGTAACCCTATTTACTATGATAAGGTAGAGTTGTGTAATCACGGCAAACCATCCGGTCAGCGATCCGACTGCCAACGTGATCTGAGTTAATGTGGTTCTTCCTTGCATTCAATTTTTGTAATTACCCCTTTAAGTTAAGAAAATACTCTGTCGGATAACCATGATGTTTAAGTGATTAAATGAATAAATGAATAAGGCAGGCGCGGGCAAACAGGAATGATATGCAACCTTATTTACTTGTAACTACGGAAGTCTGGCCATTTAGCAGCTTCCATCCTCCTTTCCGTTTTATAACTAAACCTGTTTCCACCAGGGTAATATCTTTTCTTGCTCCTGAAGTATCAGTAGTAACAGAGTGAATTCTTCCTGAGTACGAAGCCAACTCGTTGGTGAGAGGGGTGACTATTAACGATTCCCAGGAATTTTCAATTGCTGTGTAAAAGGCCTGGTATTTCCGTAAAATCGATGCAACCGAATCGTAAGATATGGATGATGAATAGCCTGGAGGTACCCAAAAAAAATCTAATGAGCTATCCAGGTATTTAAACTCTCCCAATAAGCCCTCTTTCCTGACGTCCGCAAAGTAATTATTCAAGGTTAATCTAACTGAGTCGGAAATATCCTTCTTGTTCATTTCTTTTACCACATTCGCGGGTTCCCGACAGGAGAAAACCGATAAAAGCACAAAAAGTGTCCAGAAATTATTATGGTTCATGACTGGAAAGTTATTTCATACAGGTTGCGTTCATATGACAGTTCATTAACTTTTGTAATGAACACTATCTTCTCAAATGCCACATTTCCACTTTCGCATTTCGTACTACAGAAAAATACCCTTGCAGCTAAACCATCACAGCAACAAGTTTTAGTGCTACAGTGGCTAAAGTTTGGTCGCCTCTGATCGCAACAGAGCTCAAAGCCTTTTCAGATGTGATCGCCCTGGTGAAAAGTTTCCATACGATATCGGGATGTATAGATATTGATGAAGTGATATTCGGTTGATATTTCTTCGACAACTCCCAGCCATTGTCCGTTCTGATAAGAAACCAGTCGCCGCCGATCTCTGATTCAATTGTTACCTGCACTATTGAGCCTGTTTCAGCATATGTGTTTCGATAAGCGTAGGGAAGTCCGTACATAAACGTATCGATTGCCGGGTAAAATAACTCTTTTGTCATAATTCCCTGCTTGCCTGTCGCCTCTCGTATCTGTTGTTGGTGATGCCATTTTTCGGTGTATTCCCTTGCAACATGAAACCAGTTTTTAGAGACCTTCTCACCAGCCCATGCAACCGAAAAAATGGCCTGCGCGTAGGGATCGAGCGTAGCGAGATAGGCTGAATATTCTTTTCCCGTTATTTCGAGCAATTTTGTTATCACGTGCGAACTCAATCTTTTTGAAGCCGTGACCCATTCTGCGTTTAGCCCGTTCACATAGTCGACCAGGTCATGATACGTATGGATTTCCGTTGGAGGAACCAACCTATGTTTATCGCGTGAAAGAGACAGCGTTCTTAGATTTCCATCCAGGAGATGGGCGGCAATATCCTTGACTGTCCAAAGTTTTGCCACAGTCTGTTTATTCCAGTCTTCAGGACTCAATGATTGGAGAAGTTCAATTAACTTCTGATCAAGAACAGGGAAAAGATGGGTTGTTTCAATCATTTTATCACATAAAATGCGTTAAATCTTGGCACGGATTATACGGATTAACACAGATTAAATCCGTGTAAACGTGGCAAAAAAAATTTCGGCTTCTCAGCGATGCCTTATCGACATTCTAAAATGCCCTTGGAGCAGGGTTTAATGGAATATCTCTTTTCAACATGTCATTCCGGTTCGCCATTTCCCATGCGGTATAAAAAACGAGCTGCACTCTTTTTTTCATCAGATCATAATTGATCTTATCAGGAGTATCGGTCGGCCGGTGATAATCATTATGCGTACCATTAAAATAAAAAATGATAGGCACACCTTTGCGAGCGAAATTGTAATGGTCGCTCCTGTAATAAATGCGCTCAGGGTCATTGGGTTCATTGTATTTGTAATCCAATCCCAAGTTTGTATATTTCTTGTTCGCTGTTTCGCTGATTGGACGCAAGTCAGAGCTTAACATATGATCGCCCACCACATAGATATAATTCATCGAATCAGCCAGCTTCCGTTTTGGATCGATTCGTCCGATCATGTCGATATTGAGATTCGCAGTTGTTTTCTCCAACGGAAATAATGGGTGATCGCCGTAGTAGGCTGATCCCCACAAACCTTTTTCCTCGCCCGAAACTGTCATGAAAATGAGGCTGCGGCGAGGACCTTTGCCCTGCTGCTTTGCTTTTGTAAAAGCTTCTGCCAGTTCCAGAATACTAACAGTGCCGGATCCATCATCATCAGCGCCATAATATATTATCGAATCATTTCTTTTTCCAAGGTGATCATAATGCGCGGTCAACACGAGGTATTCGTCCTTTTTATCAGTTCCTTCCAGGTAACCAACCACATTGCTACTGGATAATTTGTTAACCTGTTTGTTGAGTTCGAGTAAAACATTTGCATTGTACAGTTTCGGTTGTGGATTACCTTTTGATATCGCTTCCCTGGCAGAGTCATAGTCTCTACCCATAATTGCCCGAGCCACCTGTTCGGAAATCGTGAAAAGGTTAGGATAAATGGTTTTCCGGAAACCGCTATAATACATTGCGCCACGCAGCGCGGTCGTCGGGTTACGCGGAAAATTAATTTGAACGCTGAGCACGGCCGCAGCACCATTCTTCAAAGCAGCTTCCAGGATCGCCGTTTGTCCCCCGCCTCTGCGTTGATTTTCAGTCGAAGGTGGAATACCGGGCAATATCAAGACGATTTTTCCCCGGGCATTGATTCCCTTATAATCATCGCGTGTTGAATCGCTATAACCATAGCCTGCAAAAACTACGTCTGCTCCCATGATCACAGAACTGTTGGAAGAAGCCAGATTGACGGTGAAGTCTTTAAATATTTCAAACGGCTTGCCATTTACCTCGATCGACGTATTGATCAATGAATCCTGATAAAGCGGGTAATTCATCTGGTAGCTTCCATTTGCGCCCGGCAGTAAGTTGAGCGACTTAAAATAGTCCTCTATATAAAGGGCCGCTTTTCGCTGCCCCTCAGTGGCAGTTTCTCTTCCTTCCATTTCTTTGCCGGCAAGAATAAATAAATGCTTTTTAAGATCATCTGTAGTAATCGAATTGGCAAAGGATTTTGGATCTGCCTTCTTTTGTGCCACGGAAAAAAAACAGCTAAATAAAAAAAATAGCAATAGGTGAATTCGCATTCCGGGTGATTTTTAGTTTAAGATTGATTTGAAAACCTGCCTGCCGGCAGGCAGGTTTGAAGACTTGAAAATGATTCTGAATTGTAGATTGTTTTTTTGCACTCCATACTTCAATCCACTCCCTCACTCAATTCGAGCCATCGCAACTCTTTTTCATCCATTAGTGCATTTATTTCACCGATACGCACAGAAAGTTTTTGAAGCTCCTCAAAAGGGATACTGCCACTGCTGAGTTTTTCATTCACATCGGTTTTTTCCTTTTCAAGACGGGCAATTTCCGATTGTAGCAACTCGAATTCTCTTTTTTCTTTATAACTGAGTTTGCGTTTTTCCACTGACTCTGTCACCGGTTGGGGCTTATAATTATCAGCTTTTTTATTATCAGTAGATGGCCCACGATCAACAGCCATCTTTTCCTCTTCATCCTTCAACCAAATTCTGTATTGCGAATAATTTCCCGGAAAATCCCTCACGAAACCTTCCCCCTCGAATACGAACAGGTGGTCAACGAGCCTGTCCATAAAATAACGGTCGTGGCTCACGATCAATAAGCACCCCTGGAATTCTGACAGGAAATTTTCAAGCACGCCGAGCGTCGGAAGATCAAGATCGTTTGTCGGCTCATCAAGAATCAGAAAATTTGGATTTTTAAAAAGGATAGACAAAAGATGTAGTCTTCTCTTTTCACCACCGCTTAATTTAGAAATATAGGTGTATTGTTGTTCCGGTGGAAATAAAAATAGATTCAGAAATTGGGCTGCGCTTAATGAGCCACCACCTGCGAGCGGAAAGCTTTCTGCAATGTTCTTTACAAATTCGATTACCCGCAGATCTTCCTTTACAATAAGACCCTGTTGTGAATAATTACCGAATACAACCGTATCCCCGATATTTATTTTCCCGCTATCCGCTTTTTCAAGCCCTTGAAGCATGTTCAAAAACGTAGATTTGCCGACACCGTTTTTACCGACAACTCCTATACGGTCTCCTTTCTTGAATGTATAATCGAATCCCTTGAGAATAACAAGATCGCCGTAACTCTTGTATACTTTCTTAAGTTCAGCGATCTTTCCGCCCAGCCGACTCATTTTCATGTCTAACTGAAGCTTTGCATCTTCGATTCGCTGTTTAGCAACATTCTCGATTTCGTAAAAATTATCCTGACGACTTTTGCTTTTTGTAGTTCGTGCTTTAGGCTGCTTGCGCATCCATTCGAGTTCTTTGCGATAGGTATTTCGGGCCTTATCGATGCTCGCCGCCTCGCTTTCAATCCTTGCTGCTTTTTTCTCGAGGTAATTCGGATAATCGCCTTTATACACATGCAGGTCACTGCCATCGAGTTCCCATATTTCTTCACAAACTGCATCCAGAAAATAGCGGTCATGCGTTACAAGTAGTAGCGTAACATTCTCTTTGCCCAAGTAATGTTCGAGCCATTCTACCATTTCTACATCGAGGTGATTGGTTGGTTCATCCATTATCAGCAGCACATGCTTATGTTCGAAGCCTATATCAATCAGCGTTTTTGCCAACGCTACTCTTTTTCGCTGGCCACCGCTTAAAGAACCTACAGACTGCTGCAGGTGGTGAATATTCAGTTTTCCAAGTATCTGTTTGACTTTGCTGTCGAAATCCCAGGCCCCCACCTCATCCATTTTTACGAGTACTTCACCCAATTTTTCGAAGTCCTCCGTTTCACTAAGCCGTTCGTATTCCTTAATCACATTGATGACGGGATGCTCGTGAAAAAAAATGTTGTCGAGGATGGTTTTGCTCTCGTCAAATTGCGGTTCCTGCTCAAACAAGGCAATATCAACTTCTTTATGAACCCAAACTTTGCCGCTGTCTGCAGTTTCATTACCCGCGAGAATTTTCAGGAGAGTCGATTTACCGCTGCCATTCCTGGCAACCAGCGCGATTTTATCGCCTTCTTCTATATGAAATGATATCTGTGCAAAAAGGGGTTTGATGCCATAATTCTTGGTCACATTTTCAACAGAAACATAATGCATGCGGCAAAGATATTCTTTACGAGTTAAAAATGCGCTCAGGCTGTTCCGCGAGCAAAATTTCACATGTTTATGCTGTTCTTGTGGACCGAAGTTTATTGTAACTTAATACCATAAAGAATTACGGTAATGATCCTGCAACACGTCTACCTCGTCGTTTTATGGATTCTGTTCTGCATCCTGCATTCGCTGCTTGCCGCCACCTGGTGGAAATTGAGACTGAGTAAACTCCTTGGACGCTCATTCAGATTTTATCGATTCTACTATTCGATTTTTGCGACGTTCAACCTGGTCTTTCTTCTGTATTTTTTGGTCACAATGCAAAGCCCACAGATATTTAAACTTTCCTTATTTGTTAAGTTGGCAGCTTCAATCAGCGGAATCTCGGGTGTACTGATCATGTTGCTATGTGTGAAAAAGTATTTTTCGGTTGTAACTGGTATAAAGGCCTTCTCGGCAGAAAAGGATTCCACGTCTGTTTTGCAGATGGATGGATTGCATAGTTACACACGCCATCCATTATATTTTGGCACTCTCTTGTTTATATGGAATTTATTTGCATTGTTCCCTTCATTGAGCAATCTTATATCTTGCGGTATGATATCTATTTATACCCTTGCCGGAATTCATATTGAAGAACGTAAGCTGATCGCTGAATTTGGAGAAGCTTATAAGAATTACTGCCGCAACGTTCCTATGCTGATACCAGGGTTTTTTCTACGACGATCTAAAGTGCGCCAATCGTTTTCGGAGACGGTATAAGTACAAACTTTGTCCTTTGATCCATATTTTTGTTGAATGAAAAAATTAAGCTCACCTCTAAAACTTGCATTGATTTTCCTATTATTTGGGATCATCTGGGTTTTGGTGACCGACTTTACCCTATCTACTTCCACAAAAAACCAGGGAACCATTGAGCGGTTCCAATACTACAAAGGCATTCTATTCATGGTGCTATCAGCGCTGCTGATCTACTTCGTAAGTAAAGAACTTTATGGCAACATCGAGAAAGCACGGAGAGAACAGGAGGAAGCCTTATTACGGTATAACGTCCTGGGCATGGCGACAAACGATGCAGTTTGGGATTTAAATCTTAAAACGAAAGAGTGTTTCACAAACAGGACCTTGCAGGAAATCTTCGGATACCCAGCCCATGAACTGACCGATAATGACAACTGGTGGAGAAACAATCTGCACCCTGACGATAGAGAGAGAGTTATTGGCAAACTAGATGGAAAATTGAGGGACGGTGGTACTATCTGGCAGGACGAATACCGTTTCCGTTGCAGGAATGGAGAGTATAAAACTGTTTTTGACCGGGGCTTTATCATCCGGGATCGTGCCGGCAGTCCAGAGCGCGTGATTGGCGCGATGCAGGATGTAACCGAACACCGCATATTGCAGCAAGAACTAATTGATCAAAAAGTGAAGCACACCCGCGAAATGACCCAAAGCATTATCAACGCGCATGAAGCGGAACGAAAAAAAATGGCTGAGGAACTTCACGACAATGTGAACCAGTTGTTGGGCGTTGTAAAATTATATGTTGAGCACGCACAGGTTGACCCTCCGGGTAAAAACGACATATTGAAAAAAAGTGCTGAGTATCTTGACCTCGCTATTAAAGAAATCAGGCACCTGTCCAAATCGCTCACGCCTCCAACCTTGAGTTTAAACGGACTGGTAGCTTCTATTTCAGACATGATCTCTTCTATCGAGCAGGCAAGAAACATTCGTATTGACCTGGAAGCAGGTGAATTTGATGAAACCCTTTTATCTGCTCCTAAACAGGTAATGACCTACCGGATTATCCAGGAGCAGTTGAATAATGTGCTCAAACACTCCGAAGCGGATCACGTAAGTATCCGGCTCAGCCAGTCTGGTGGGGTTGTACATCTTGTAATCAATGACAATGGCGTTGGTTTCGACTCACACCACGTGAAGCAGGGTTTGGGATTAAATAATATCCGCAACCGCCTTGAAGTTGTCCGTGGCAATATGCATATTGAATCCCAGCCAGGCCGCGGTTGCACGTTAATGATAGAATTTGAATATGATTAACCGCTAATTTACTTTTTCAACATCACGAGGCAAACGGGA
>DAINQQ010000175.1:0-12117 GCA_036742645.1 Flavitalea sp. | reverse complement strand
TTGAGCACGCTCACGCCGTAGCCACCTTCGCTCAGATCCACCCACTTCTGCGCATACCGGTAGTACATTAAAAAATCCTGGCGTATAAATGCATACCAGGAATAGCTTTGGTACAGGTAAAGCCGTTCATAAAAGCCCGTTTGTTCCGACGCGTCAGCAGGCAGATGGTCTTTCATAAATTGTATTACGCCGGCTTCATCCTGCTCATTCCTTGCGTGACCATTTTTTATATACCAGCCATAAAGTCGCAACGCAAGATTTGATAACCTGGCAACCATATCGATGTGTTGGTTCACCTCGTTAGCTTCAACAGATAGTTGCTCTGCCCTATCTTCTATACTCTTGGTAATATGAAGAGCTTCAATTCTCTTTTCAAGAGCTATCACCTGGATTAAAAAGTTGAATTTGTTGTTTGCCTTCGCAGTTTCCTTTGCCCTGTCAAGTATTTTAAGACTCTGCTGAAAAAGGCCTTTCTTGTAAAGTATGTGCGCATAGTCAAGTTGCTCATTCAATTGAAGGTCGATGCTCTCAGCGCTTTTCAACAATCGAAGACTGGCGAGCACCTGCCTGTAGAGATGTATCTTGAGATTCGAGAGTTGTGGTTTCCCTGTGCCCGGGAGCTTTTTAAGGAGCAGCTTCTCATCGTACTCCTTCATTTTATCAAGTGCATCGAACAATTGTACGATCTTGAGATTCTCCTTGGCGGAGCTGCGATTGATATATAGTTTGAAATGCCTTTTTTCGGCTTTCTCCAAAGAATGTATTAGCTGAAAAAGAGAGTCTGAAAATCGATTGGGCATAATGTAAAAATACGCTTCAAATTCAATGTAGGTAAACGTTTACAAACTTTGTGACCTAGTTTGCGATAATGATTTCCTTTCTAATTTGAAAAAAAGGAAGTCGAAAAGCGTATTATATTTGCTTTAGAGAATGAGTTAATAAAATATGGCAGGCAATCGTTGAAGCAAGAATCGTTAGAGGCTCATTCGAAAAGCTGAGAAATCAGCCCCAGGCATTATCCCAACTTTTTTCATATGGCAAGCAATCGTTAGAGGCCGTCCTGTTCTCAGGAGGGCTTTTTCTTTTGTGAAGATATACATGTAATCAGGAAAACCAAAACAAAAAATTAACTTTTTATTGTTCCCGTCATAATTTTTTCCACTTTTACTGTATTCTCAGTTCAAATTAACGGGTCTCCGTAAGATTTCAAGAAGATTAAACTGCGTAGCGTTGCTTGCGGGGTCATTCAAATTGAAATGATCTATTGTTATATCATCCAGACAAGAAACCGCATCATCTTCAAAATATATTGCCGTTTCAAGGTTGATTAAATGCGGATCCATGGTTAAATTTTTAATCTTTCATAAAGCTGGAAAAAAAGGAAGAAAACAGTTGTGTTTGTATCGAACATCGTTGACCAGCAATAATCCGTTTTGACTGTAATGAATTTAACTATCAAACATAGTACCCAAAGACTACTGTCCTTTAATTATGACGTAAAATAATTCGGCAAGGCTTGATTTTTAGGATTTATTTCTTCTTTGTAAAGGATTCAATTAAGCGCATAGTTTGAACACCTTCCTCCGCTGAACATGGGTTGGGTCCTTCATCCAGAAAATATTTTACCACCGCTTCTATCATGGGCTGTTGCACATGATCCAGCGGCTCGAAAACGAAATGCTCTTCTGCGTAATTCCTGGTCAGTGCTATTTTCTGATGTTTAAATATGCTCAAGCGTATTGAACCTTCCGAACCGAATATTTCACATATATCGGATTCATCATTGGGCGATACATTAAAGCACCACACGCCGTTGAATATTATGTTCTTTTCAAAATGTATATATCCGGCTACTACGTCATCAGCCTGGTACAAACCTGCCTGGTTCAGACTCATTCCGTGGAATTCATGAGGTCTTCCGAAGAAGTATAACATCAAGTCTAACTGGTGCGGAGCCAGGTCATGAAAAAGCCCTCCCCCGGAAATTTCGGGATGCACCCGCCAGTTTCCTTCTGTTTGTGTAACAAGACCTGGTTGAGTGGCCTGGAATAGTTTCATGTTTACCACTCGTGTCTTTCCGATGGCGTCGTTTTCCAGTAGCGACTTAAGTTCCTTAAAAAGAGGTTGCTGTCTACGATAATGAGCTATTGATAGCTTTGAGCCCGTTTTTTTGGAAGCGGCCAGCATGTTCTCCGCTGCCGCGAGGCTAATGGCCATGGGCTTTTCCACATACACCGGCTTACCGGCTTTTAGCGCCAGTAGGGTATATTCTTCATGATAGAGTGGGGGGGTAGCCACATAGATAGCATTGACTTCGTCATCTTCGATCAATTGTCTCGCATCGGTATACCATTTAGGGACACTATGCCGCTGAGCATAGTCCCTCACTTTTCCTTCATCCCGTCTCATAACTGCAGCCAGTCGTGAACTACTCACCTTATTAAATGCCGGCCCACTTTTTTTCTCGGTAACATCGCCACAACCGATTATACCCCATTGAATTTTTTTCATATTGCTGAGTGTTTAGCTGTTTGAGCGATAATGTCGTCTATTTAATATACATGTTAAAAATGCTAGCCAATACTGGCATAAACTGTGGTTGGGTGATGGAAAATTGATCAAGGATTGCTGAGCTGTTACGAGGTTGACCCCTACTGTTAATGAAATTAGGTGGCTTATACTTTGCTGTCAAATGGCATAGTTGGGCTAAATTTGTAATTGTTAAACGCACTTTTTAAACTAATCATCCGAATAACGAATATTACATTTTTTATGCAGGCACCCAATACATATTTACAGATCCATCCAAATGATAATGCAATTGTTGCGTTACAGGATTTACCGAAGGGGAGTATTATAAAATTAAACGGCGATACATTCACCCTGGTGGACAGCATTGCCGCAAAGCATAAGTTCTCCCTGCATCCACTAAATCCCGGTGACAATATTTATATGTATGGAGTATTGGTCGGTAAGGCCAATGAAACGATTCCACAGGGTGCTCCTATCACAATAAAAAACATTCATCACGCAACCAGTGAATTCACATTAGGCGAAAGGAATTCAAACTGGAAGTCGCCTGATGTTTCAAAGTGGAAAAACAAGACCTTCATGGGTTATCATCGTGAAGATGGATCGGTAGGTACCGCCAATCATTGGATTGTTATTCCACTAGTGTTTTGCGAAAATCGGAATATTGAAGTGTTGAAAGAAGCGCTCATCGATAACCTGGGATATGGCAAGCCTAAAGCATACCAGGCAAATGTTGCAGGTCTTGTTGAGATGTATCAATCAGGCGGCTCCGAAGACCAAATTCTAGATACCGATTTTGATAAGGTGTACGTTGAAAAGAATCCTCAGAAGGTGTTTCCTAATATTGATGGGATAAAATTCTTGTCGCATAGCATGGGTTGCGGAGGAACAAAATCTGATGCACGTACGTTGTGCGGACTCTTAGCTGGTTACATCACTCACCCAAATGTGGCCGGAGCAACGGTTCTGAGCCTCGGTTGCCAAAATGCACAGGCCGAGATACTTTTGGACGAAATAAATAAGCGCGACCCGAATTTTAAAAAGCCACTGGTACTGCTTGAGCAACAAAAGGAAGGCACTGAAAGACAGCTTCTCAATAAAGCAATCAAACAGACTTTTATCGGGTTGATCGAGGCAAACAAATTGGAGCGGAAGCCTGCTCCATTGTCGAAATTGTGTGTAGGCCTGGAATGTGGTGGCTCCGACGGGTTCTCTGGCATATCTGCAAATCCTGCGCTTGGAGCATTTTCTGACCGGCTGGTTGCGTTAAATGGATCTGTTATCCTTTCAGAATTTCCTGAGTTATGCGGGGTTGAACAGGAATTGGGTGACAGATGTATGGATGAACCAACGGCCCTCCGTTTCATGAACCTCATGCGGACGTATAGTGACCGCGCAGACGAGGCGGGTTCCGGGTTTTATGCTAATCCCTCGCCAGGAAATATCAAAGATGGATTGATCACCGACGCTATCAAGTCCGCCGGTGCAGCTAAAAAGGGCGGAACGTCGCCGGTTACTGATGTTCTTGACTATCCCGAGAAGGTAAAGAAGCCAGGATTGAATCTGCTTTGCACCCCGGGCAATGATGTCGAAAGTACTACGGCAGAGGTAGGGTCCGGGGCGAATATTGTTCTTTTTACAACAGGGCTTGGTACTCCAACAGGCAATCCAATTGCACCAGTTGTAAAATTGTCCTCCAATTCGAAAACGTTTTCGAGGATGGGTGACATTTTGGACATTAACTGCGGCACCATCATAGAAGGATCGGAAACAATCGAGCAGGTTGCTGAAAAAATCCTCGACTATGTTATAGAAGTAGCCAGTGGTAATACCCAACCAAAGGCAGTACTTATGGGTCAGGATGATTTTATCCCGTGGAGAAGAGGTGTGTCTCTATAAGTTATTGCACAGTCCGTATATCGATAATGGTTGAGTACATCGTATTTTAAGTTTCTTCTGATATTTCCGACAACGTTTGCGTAAAAATATATGCTTCCATTCCTAGTTACCTCGATTTAATTTTTCAATTTGACAATCTGTAGCAGGTGCTTGCACCGAATTGGATACTGTAAATTCAGGCTAAATTCAGCTCCTGATGACCGTTAGTATCTCAGCGTCGTCTGCGCCGTGTGCCATGCTGTAAGGTTAGGATGTAAACGCCCCTGAAAAAGAATATGGATTGCTTAAGTTTTTATGTCGTCGCTCGAACTTTTTTTTTTTACTTTCATGTCTTTAAAATTCGGGGCTGATGTATAAACAAACGAATAATAAAAAGGCGCCGAGGAAATAATATCATATGAAAATTTTACACAGTGTGCATCCCGAGGATTTTAAAAGGTTCGATACAGCTGCGATCCGAGAACGTTTTTTGCTAAGTGACCTAAAGCAGGACAATACAGCCAATTTCATATATACTCACTATGACCGCATGGTGGCTGGTGTTGTAAAACCCACCGGAGAGCCTATCCCATTAAAGACATATGACAATCTGCGCTCGGAATATTTCCTGGAAAGAAGAGAAGTGGGTGTAATCAATGTTGGCGGGGATGGTGAAATCATTGCAGAAGGAAAAACACACTCCCTGCAAAAGCTAGATTGTTTATACATGGGCAAAGGAATAAGAACTATTGAGTTCCGAAGTAAAAATGCGCAGGATCCAGCTGTGTACTTTGTTTTATCCGCACCGGCCCATAAGGATCATCCCACAAGATTGATGAACAGCCAAAACTCGATGAAAGTGGATTTGGGCAACACTCATACCGCAAATCAGCGCACTATTTACAAATACATTCATAAAGAAGGCATTCAAAGTTGCCAGCTAGTGATGGGCCTGACTGTGTTGCATGAGGGCAGCGTTTGGAATACAATGCCAGCTCATACACACGATCGCCGGATGGAAGTGTATTTTTATTTTGATGTAGCACAAGATCAACGGGTATTTCATTACATGGGCGAACCAACCGAAACCCGGCATATCCTCATTGGTAACCATGAAGCCGTGGTTTCTCCCCCGTGGAGTATTCATGCAGGAAGTGGTACCAGTAACTACAGCTTCATTTGGGGAATGGCCGGTGAAAATATGGAGTTCACTGACATGGATGCTGTTCAGATCCGGGACTTACGCTAGGCCTTTGTTAATAGACCAGCTAATCCTATTAATCCACAAAGTGCACAATCCGATATCAAAGTGAAGCTTTACGAGTAGTCTCAGAATCTTCAAACGATTAAGCCTCATCAGCATGGAAAATATGTTTTCGTTAAAAGACAAAGTAGTGATAGTAACCGGTGGTACTGGCATACTTGGAAATGCATTTCTGAATGCAATTGTTGAAGCTGGCGGAACTGTAGGCATTCTGGGACGGAATGAAAAAGTGGCTAGCCAAAGAGCTGAAGAAATTAATCGAAATCGCGGAAATGCGATTGCTCTTGTAGCCGACGTATTGAATGAGCAACAGCTTCTTGAAGCAAGAACTAAAGTGATAGATAGGTTTGGAAAAATCGACGGACTTGTGAACGGCGCTGGTGGTAATATGCCAGACGGTATTTTGCAGCCGGAGGAAAGTATTTTTAAGATTAAGATTGACGGCATGAAAAAAGTCATGGACATAAATCTCTGGGGTACGGTGATTCCCACGCAAATATTTGGTGAGGCGATTGCGGACACGGGTAAGGGAAGTATCGTGAATATTTCTTCTATGAACTCAAAAAGAGCCATCACTAAGGTACTCGGTTACAATATGGGCAAAGCAGCAGTAGACTGTTATAACCAATGGTTCGCAGTTGAGTTATCAAAAAGGTATGGAGATAAGATCAGGATGAATGCTCTTGCACCTGGATTTTTTCTTACAGAACAAAACCGTAACCTTCTTACAAAACCCGAGGGAGGGTACACGGAACGAGGAGAAATGGTAATTCGTCAGACACCGTTCAAACGCTTCGGCCATCCAGACGAATTGAAGGGAGCATTGGTTTGGTTGCTAAGTGATGCCTCTCAATTTGTGACCGGTTCGATGATTTGCGTTGATGGCGGCTTTTCGATTTTTGGCGGCGTTTAGCGCCACCTGGGCCCCCCGTGCCGGAACGACCTGAAGATTTTTTGATGAATGAAAGTACAAAGATAGAACGAGTTACTTCTAACTCCTTCCCCGCCGGGGAAGGCGGGGATTGGGCTATGCAACAAACAATGCGTTGGTTTGGCCCATCCGACCCTGTTAGCTTGTGGGATATTCGACAGGCAGGTTGTAGTGGAATTGTTACAGCGCTCCACCATATACCAAATGGTGAAGTGTGGTCGCGGGAAGAAATTAACAAAAGGAAACAACTGATTGAAGATGCGGGGCTGGAATGGTCCGTCGTCGAGAGTGTGCCTGTTCATGAAACAATCAAAACGCAGAAAGGGAATTTCCAGAGATACATTGGTAATTACAAGGAGTCCATTCAAAATCTTTCAGAATACGGCATCAAAATCGTTACATACAATTTTATGCCAGTGCTTGATTGGACAAGAACCGATTTGAGTTATACAGTGAAAGATGGATCAAAGGCATTGCGGTTCGAAAAAGCTGCATTTGTTGCCTTTGATATTTTTATCCTGAAAAGAAAAAACGCTGAGTCGGAATACTCCCAGGAAGATCTGAAGAGAGCCAGACAAAGATTTGACTCAATGACCGATGAGCAAAAGCTACAGCTGCAAAGAAATATCATAGCCGGTTTACCGGGCAGTGAAGAAAGTTTCACACTCGATCAATTTCAGGAAGCGTTAGATACATACGCTGGTATTGATGCCGGTGCATTGAGACAACATCTGATCTTTTTTTTGCAAGAGGTCATTCCGATCGCAGAAAAAGTTGCCGTAAAGATGGTAATTCATCCCGATGATCCTCCTTACAGTATCCTCGGATTGCCAAGAGTCGTGAGCAACGCTAATGATATTCAAGCCCTCATCGAAGCCGTACCCTCGCTCAATAATGGTTTATGCTTTTGTACAGGATCATTTGGTGTCAGGCCTGACAACGATCTGCCCGCGATGGTCAGGCAATTTGGAGATCGTATCAACTTCATTCACCTGCGCAGTACAAAAAGGAATGAGTTTGGTGATTTTTATGAAGACAATCATCTCGAAGGTGATGTAGACATGTATGCTGTAGTCAGTGAAATAGTGAAACTGATGGAACGCAGAAAAGTGAGTATTCCAATGCGGCCTGATCACGGCCATCAGATGATGGATGATCTTCAGAAGAAGACTAATCCCGGCTACTCGGGGATCGGCAGGTTAAGAGGGTTGGCCGAAATACGCGGACTTGAACTGGGCATTATTAGGAGCAAACAATTAAACTAATTGGTAACCATAAAGCAAAGATCATGAAACAGGTTTCTCAAAATACATCGGCTGAGAATGGTTTGATGGAAACTGCATTCATCAATGACGACTTCCTTCTGCAGAATGAAAAGGCTAAGATACTGTACCATCAGTATGCGCGTGGTATGCCGATTATAGATTATCACAATCATCTTCCTCCGCAGGAAATCGCTGACAACAAAAAATTTAAAAATCTTACCGAGATATGGTTAAAGGGCGATCATTATAAATGGCGAGCCATGCGCACTTTTGGTGTCGACGAGAGATTTATCACCGGTGATGCAAGCGATGAAGACAAATTTCTGCAATGGGCTAAAGTGGTACCCTATACCGTTAGAAACCCACTGTTTCATTGGACACAACTTGAATTGCAGAATCCCTTTGGCATTCTGGATTATCTCAATGAAAAATCAGCGCCTTCTACTTATAGTCGATGCAACGTTTTACTAGAGAAAGACAGCTTCTCTACACGCTCGCTTTTGGAGCATTTTAAAGTAGAGATGGTCGGGACAACAGACGACCCTTGCGATGACCTGGCTGCACATCGCCAGCTGGCGGCGGAAGGGTTTGCAACCAGGGTGCTGCCAAGCTTCCGGCCTGATAAAGTATGTGTCATCAACAACAAGCAGACATTTGTCGACTACGTCCGACGACTTGAAAACACCAGCAACATTCAAATAAAGGGCATCTCTTCCCTGCTGGAAGCACTGCAACAGCGGATAAACTATTTTCATGATAATGGATGCCGTGTATCTGATCATGGTTTTCAGCAATTGCCTTCTTCATTTCAATTAAGCGCTGCAGCTGAAAAAGAATTTGCTGACTTCATTTCTTCTGCAGATTCAAAACCTTTTTCAGAACCGGAAGCATTTTTCGGATTCATGCTGTTACAGCTCTGCAGGATGTACCACGCAAAAGGATGGGTACAGCAATTTCATCTTGGGGCATTACGAAATAACAACAGCAGAATGTTGCGCGTCCTGGGGCCTGACACCGGCTTTGATTCTATTGCCGACGTGTCACAAGCCGCATCAATGAGTCGGTTTTTTGACGAATTGGATACCACAGCTCAACTTGCAAAAACGATCATCTATAACCTTAATCCAGCCGACAATGAACTCTTCGCCACGATGACCGGTAATTTCAATGATGGTACTGTGAAAGGCAAAATTCAATTTGGTTCGGGATGGTGGTTTCTCGACCAGAAGGATGGAATGGAAAGACAGTTGAATGCCTTATCGAATATGGGATTGGTCAGCACATTTATCGGAATGCTCACCGATTCCAGAAGTTTTCTTTCGTATTCGCGACATGAATACTTTCGTCGTATACTCTGTAACCTCTTCGGATCGGAAATGGAAAAGGGTGAGTTACCAAGTGATGAAAAATGGATAGGAGAAATTATCCAGAATATATGTTATTACAACGCTAAGGAATATTTCAATGTGTAAGAAAAATGATGACGTTGCGACTTTTTAGCGCGATACAATTCGGGGAGAATACATGCCATGAATTACGAATTGCCACTAATTAGTCCGTGCAATTCGTGTAATTCGTGGCTTAAATTCTCTGTGCAACGGCTTTCCTATAACTTAACCTTGATGACCATCTTTTTAATCGACCCTTCACCGATCATGGGAGCATGAACGTCTTCGGGATAAAAAATCGCAAATTGCCCGTCTCGTAAATCGAAAAAAGTATCAGGAGGATCGTTGTAGAATACTACATCCTTTTCGGGATTATACTCGCCCTTTTGTTCTCTGCACGTGCTCCTCGGTTTCCAGCCTAATTTTTCGGCTCCCTTAATGCAAAGCTGGATATCAATATGTTTATCATGGCACTCGAATTTCGCAGTCGACTCTGCGACAGTCATGCCCTTTTTATTAGTAACAATTGCCCTAAGCCGATCGCCATCTATCTCGTATTTACCATCTTCGATCGTGTCAACCTGTGCCAAAGAAATGTATTCAAATGCCTTTGCAAAGAGAGGATGAACACTGTAATATTTTGAAGCGTTGTCTAAGGTGTCTATGATCATTGGTGGAATTTTCGTTTAAAGTGTAAAGTTTAAGGTTTAAGGTTTGAAGTTTAAGGTCGAAGGTTTAGGCGTAGAACCTTAAACTTTTAAACCTTAAACCTTCCCCCATCACCTCTGAACCCGTCCCGAACTATCTCCTTTCATAAGATCTTTTACATCTGAAAGTGTAGCGTGGTTGAGATCTCCGGGTATCGTATGTTTAATAGCAGAAGCGGCCACACCAAATTCAGCGGCTTCTTTCATCGGCATACCGGTTACCAGTCCAAAAATAAATCCACTTGCGAAAGAATCACCACTACCTACACGGTCAACAATTCGTACTTCGTATTGTCGTGTATGATAGAATTCGTTTCCATCGTATACAAGAGCACTCCATCCATTATCAGATGCGCTATGGCTCTCACGCAATGTTGAAGCGATGTATTTAAAATTGAATTTGTCTTTCATCTGCTTAAATACATCTTTGTAACCATCAAGATTCAATTCACCCTTCGTAACGTCGGTATCGGCACTTTTGAATCCAAGAGTAGTATCTGCATCCTCTTCATTACCGATACAAACATCAACATACTGACAAAGCCTGGTCATCACTTCGCGGGCTTTTTCCTTTGTCCAAAGTTTCTTTCGGTAGTTTAGATCGATACTCGTCGTGATGCCTTTTGCCTTCGCAGCTTTCAACGCAGCTTCGGTAAGTGCCGCAGATTTATCGCTCAATGCCGGGGTTATACCGGTTGTGTGAAACCATTCTGCACCATCAAGTATTTTATCAAAGTTGAATTCGGAGATATCAACGTCTGCGATGGAGGCACCCGCCCTGTCATAAATAACCTGCGATGCACGCATCGAAGCACCTGTTTCTAAAAAGTAGATGCCTAACCTTTTCCCACCCTTCGCGATAAACTGGGTATCGACACCATAGCGGCGCAGATGATTGATCGCGGCTTGTCCCAATGCATTATCGGGCACTTTTGTTACAAAGGTGCCATTCAAACCATAGTTACAAAGTGCAGCAGCAACGTTCGCTTCGCCTCCTCCATAAGTAACGTCGAAACTATCAGATTGTACAAATCGCAGGAAATCGGGAGTTGATAAACGCATCATGATTTCTCCCAGCGTAACTACTTTTTTTGACATGGTTAGTTCTGTGATTTTAAAGTAAAATTTTTCAGGTTAAATGCGGGTAAAGATGCCCGAATCTGTAGCTCTGATGATTCTCTTTTTCGGCGTTTGTGTGTTCTCTTCGTGTTCTTAATGAACCTCATCCAAGCGTAGTCAGGAGTTTCACAAAGAACACTAGAAGCTGATTAATTTTTACCCGATGTCAATCATCAGGGCTATGGCATGCTTCTCTGCGTTGTCACTATAATCTTTCAAATATCACTAAATTTATAACACAACTCTTTACCCATTGTATTTTGTACAAAAAAATAGCGATAACGTTTGCATAGAAAGATGGTTGTGATGTTCCGATTCAATTGGTGACATCATTATCGTTTGTATCTTTCACTCTCTATAAAATATATATTGATACATTATTGTATAATTGCGTGCCAATAAATCATCTATGGATAAAAAATCTGAGCTACTGCAACTGATCCCTCAGCAAGGGATCCTCCCTCTCTACTTCTACAAGGATACCGAAGTGAGTATCCAGGTTCTAAAAGCGCTGTTCAACGCGGGTATCAGAACCGTTGAATATACTAACCGTGGTGAAGCCGCTTTGAAGAACTTCAAGGAAATGCGTCGCGTATGCGATACAGAGTTAAAAGGAATGTACCTTGGCGTGGGTACAATAAAAGACAGCGCTTCGGCACAAGCTTTTATTGATGCCGGGGCCGACTACCTAATTAGTCCTGGTTTGGTGGAAGATGCTATTAAAGTTGCTGATAAGAACGGTATCTTTTGGGTTCCTGGATGCATGACGCCGACTGAAATTATCAGGGCCGAACAGTTAGGTGCTAAAATGGTTAAGTTATTTCCCGGAAATATTTTAGGCCCTTCCTTTTTAAGTGCAGTGAAAGAACTTTTTCCCAATCTCTTGTTTATGCCTACGGGTGGTGTAGATTTAGACAAGGAAAATATTTCTGGATGGTTCAAAGCAGGAGTATGTGCAGTGGGAATGGGAAGTAAACTGATCAGTAAGACACTGCTGGAGCAGAAAGACTATGCCAAAATTGAGGAACTAACA
>DAINQQ010000174.1:0-12148 GCA_036742645.1 Flavitalea sp. | reverse complement strand
CCAAAAACAGATTTTTATGACCAAAGACCTTTGGATTAATTTGCCCGTAAAAGATGTAAAAAAATCAAGAGAATTTTTTACGAAACTCGGGTTTAATCAAAACACAAAGTTTCCCGAAACCGGGCAAATGTCAAGTTTATTTGTCGGCACAAAGAATTTGGTAATCATGCTTTGCGCCGAAGCGGTATTTCAAGGTTTTACCAAAAACAACATTCCAGATGCAAAACAAGCAACGGAAGTGTTGTTTTCTTTTGATGCCGAAAGCAGGCAGGAAGTGGATGAACTGGCAGCGAAAGTGAAGACAGCTGGCGGTACCATATGGGCAGCACCCGGGGAAAACCAGGGCTGGATGTATGGATTTGGCTTTGCTGATCTTGATGGCCACAGATGGAACGTATTATATATGGATATGAGTAAGATGCCAAAGGGGTAGAGTTTTGTCCTGCTGGATGTTCTCATGTAAATTAGACACATCGAACATGTCTAAGTAATGTATACCGGGCAGACGATGCCCTATGCCTTCCGATTAACAAAAAGGCGACAAAATCTGTTTGCTAATACGGTATATTTATTAAAATATTTTACCGATGCGCCTTTCCTATGTTTATGTGACGTGCAAATTAATCGTCCTTAGTGCTCTAATAGTTTTTTCCATTAGTCAAAATTCGTGTCTGGCCCAAACTGGCGGTTCAATAAAGGGCTATGGAAAAGCTCAGTACAATGCTGCAGAAACTGGAAAATTTATGCGGACCTGGCTGGTTGCTGGACCGTTTTCGATCAGTGCAGACGGTTCTCCTAATTCAGCACTACAGGAAAACGCTTTTAGAACGGATATAATCTCTAATGTAAATGTTACTGCAGGAAATCCTGCTCCTCCGGTATTGCTTAAGGAAAAAGAGTTCAAATGGCAGCTCGTTTCGCCTCGCAATGATATTGTAGATCTGGATTCGCTTTTTCAGAGAAAAGACTTCGTCTATGCATACGCATTAGCTGAAATAACTGCAGCAGCACCTATTAACGCAGTTTTAGCCTTAGGCAGTGATGATGGTATTAAAGTATGGCATAACGGTAAACTCGTACATGACAATTGGATTCCGAGAGGGGTAGTAAAAGACAATGATATCGTTCCTTTAAAGCTTGTAAAGGGAAGTAACCAGATATTACTCAAAGTACAGGACATGCAGGGTGGCTGGGGCTTTGCAGCGAGGATGCTCGATAAGGTTGCCTTGACCGAGCAGTTAAGTGTTGCAGCAGGCAGCGGAAACCTCGAAAAAGTCAATCTTCTTATTGAGAATGGTGCAGATGTTAATGGAGCAACCAAGAGCGGTATCACGCCTGTCGCCGCTGCTAAGATCGCTGGGCGCGACGATGTTGTTCAGACATTGCTTAAGAAAGACGCGAAGGACACAGATGTTCCCGCTGGCGAGGTATTAATCGATAATCTTTATAATTCTTTAAAAGGAAAACAGTCACCTGGTATTGCATTACTGGTAGCGAAGGACGGAGATGTGTTATATAAAAAAGGTTTTGGCTATGCAGATGTAAAAAATAGAATACCTGTTACGCCAGATACAAAATTTCGGATTGGATCTGTTACGAAGCAATTTACCGCTGCCGCGATCTTAAAACTTCAGGAACAGAATCTACTAAGTGTGAATGATAAGTTGTCGAAGTTTATTCCTGATTTTCCGCGTGGTGATGAGGTTACCATCCACCATTTGCTGAATCACACTTCTGGAATACATAGTTATACAGGAAAAAATGATTTTCTGAACAGGGTTACGAAAACAGTTTTGCCGGATACATTGATCGCTGCGATAGAAAAGGATTCATTTGATTTTAATCCGGGAGAAAAGATGTTATACAATAATTCCGGTTATTTTATACTGGGTTACATCATAAGTAAAGTATCGGGTAAGCCGTATGAAACTTACCTGAAAGAAACTTTTTTTGACCCGCTTCAAATGAAAAACACAGGAATTCATTACACTGGGATAAAATTGCAAAATGAAGCGAAGGGATATGCAAGAAGCGCGAGCAACTACGATGAGGCTCTCAATTGGGATATGTCCTGGGCAGGGGGTGCCGGAGCAATATATTCAACTGTAGATGATTTATTGAAATGGAATCAGGCTTTATACGGTGGCAGAGTCCTCGATAAAAAAAGTCTGGACGCGGCATTGACACCTGCAGTTTTGAAAAACGGTGAACAGCCGCCTATGCGATATGGTTACGGGCTTGCTCTTGGTAAATATAGGGGAACAGATATCATCAGTCATAGCGGAGGCTTACATGGATTTCTAACGCAGCTTGCGTATTACCCAAAAGAAAAGATGACGGTTGTGATGTTCTCCAATACTGCTGAACCCGAGGTAAATTTCGATCCTAATAAGGTTGTTGAAGCATTTTTATGGGATAAGATGGACAAACAGATTTCATATGCTGAATCCTCCGTAAAACCAGCCAATCTGCAGATTTATACCGGGCGTTATGATCTTGTTGGCCAGGCTGTGATCACTATTACAACCGAGAGCGATAAATTATATGCACAGATCAGCGGGCAACCAAAGTTTGAAATATTTCCACGCTTAGAAAACGAATTTTTCTGGAAAGTGGTAGATGCAAGAATAAAATTCATCGCCGACGAGAAGGGAACAATCAGCGAAGCTATACTGTTTCAAAACGGCCAGGAATTAAAAGCGAAAAGATTGCCAGAGGAAAAGATTGTGCAGGTAGACCCCACGATATTCGATAGATATACCGGTAAATATAGACTAAACGATAATATCGTTGTAACCGTCACAAAAGAAAACAATAAGCTTTTTGCCGAGCCAACTAATCAGACTAAGGTCGAAATGTTACCAGTTTCGGAAACAGATTTTATCATAATGGAAATAAACGCGAAAATAACTTTTATAAAAGATCAAAGCGGGAAGGTGACTAAGTTTAAGCTGAACATGAATGGAAGAGATACTGAAGTACCGCGGGTTGAGTGATTTCTTTTGTGCGCACGACATCGATTAAACAATGTTCCTTGCATTGCAAAGTCGGCTAGATCTGGAGGATGAGCCGACCTGCCTGCTGATGCCTTCTCGTAGCGACGGCGAAGAAAGCCGGGGCGGGCCTGCCTGGTATTGATTAGCTGATTAGCCAATGAAGTGGACGGAATTGATCCGGTCGTATGGAGATGGAAAGGCGTTACTCAAATATAAATCTGTATGCCGTCCAAAATGTCGCCCGGAACTACGGAAGGTCAGAAGTAAAAATTCAAAATTTCGCTTTTGTGCGCCTCGCATATTTTCCCTTCTACTTCGCGACCTGTAAGCTCACAAAAAATCGCCTGAAGTACACACGCCAAAACGCGATGAACAAAATGTCGATTAGTCCCGTTCGCAATGTAGATATGGTGAGAGAATGTGACTTTAAAATTATGATGCTGCTATTTGGCCATTAAACATCCACTGTACTCCAAAATCTATCTTTGCAGCTTCCGAAATATGCGCCCCAAAACATGTCCTGAAGTTCATTGTTACTTTTCCTCCAGCGGATAACGCATCAAATAATTTTTTTGTTTCGTCTTTTGTGTCTGGCTCGAGGTTTATGTAAATATTATTTCCAAAGTTCATTTTAAATCCCATTGATTCCGGAGCATCAGTTCCCATCAAAACCTGTCCACCCACTATCGGCAGTTCAATATGCATAACGAGGTTTTATCTTCCTCCGCCATTGATGGCATTCCTTCTGCGTAAAGAATCTCGCCGAAGCGATGAACGCCAGTGCCGCCAAAGTCTCCGCGAACGCAGATTAGCATAAAGCACTAATTTTTTTCCTAACTTTCCTCCAAATGACTTCCAAATCAATAACTATCCTTGCTGCCGATGACGACTTAGAAGACCTTGAGTTGATTGAAGACGCTTTTTCGAGTTTGGATCAAGACATCTCTCTTTACAAGGTTACGAATGGCAAAGCGGTTATTGATTACTTAAACAATCTTCCGGATTCGGACCTTCCCTGCCTGATTATTCTCGATTACAATATGCCAGAGCTCAAGGGCTCCGAGGTGCTGGCAAAGATTGGCAAGGAAAAGCGTTACGCTGAAATTCCGAAGCTCATGCTTAGTACATCAAGCGCTCCTCTTCATATACATGAATGTATTAGCAACGGCGCGGCAGAATATTATGTTAAACCTACAAGTATGCGAGAACTTGAAGTTATTGCGAAAAAAATGCTTGCGTTCTGTAAACTGAACTGATTACTTCGATACTGGTGATACAGGAATGAATATATCAAACCGTGCGCCTTCCTCCACCTTTCCGTGCGCTTTGATAAGGCCTCCATGGTTTTGTGCGATTTTTTTACATATCGCAAGTCCGATCCCGGACCCTTTAGTTACAGAAGGATTGTTTAGACGTTGAAAGATCTCAAATATTTTTTCAGCATACTGCTCCTCAAACCCTATCCCGTTGTCGGTAACTGCAATGTGGTGATAATCCTGATCCTGCTCTACGTCCCTGTCGTTAATGTGATAACCTTTGATCATTGCTTCATTGCTTATCTTGATGATCAATTGCCGCGAGGGATGTTTATACTTGATGGCGTTGTTAATCAGGTTGGACATTAATTGTTTGAACTGGAAAGGCACACCGTCCACGATAGGGAGAGCCTCTACTTCCATTGTTATTTTTTTCTGCTCAAATTCTTCCTTGTGGAGCATCCCAAGTTCCTCAACAATATCGTTCAAATTGACGGGCTGATAGCTTTCAACGGTTGATGTTGTTCTGGAGTACCTCAAAAGATCTTCAATGAGCTCACCCATACGCTTTGCTGCATTGATCGCCCTATGTAAATATTCTCGCGATTTTTCGTCGAGCTGATGGGCTGCATTTTCTGCAATCGAACAGTTATAGAAATGAATTTTTCGCAAGGGTTCCTTTAAATCATGCGACGCCGCATAGGCAAATTGTTCCAGTTCCCTGTTTTGAAATTGCAACTCAACACTATACTCCCTGGCTTTGTCTTCCGCAAGTTTTCTTTCTGTAAGATCACGGGTTACCTTGGAGAAACCGAGAATATTGTTTTCACTATCATGCAATGCGGTTAAAACAATGCTGCCCCAAAATTGACTGCCGTCTTTTCTTAATCTCCAGCCTTCGTGGATTGCCTTTCCGGATTCTCTTGCCTTAGCTAATAATCTGTTTGGAAGACCGTGTTCACGGTCTGATGGCAGATAGAATTCACTGAAGCTTTTGCCGATGATTTCCTTCTCTGTATACCCTTTGATTTTTTCCGCTCCCTTGTTCCAGTTCTGAATGATGCCATCTTTATCAAGAAAAATGATGGCATAATCCTCTACCTCTTCAACCATTTTGTGATATCTCTCTTCGCCCTGTTTCAGCTCTTCGTTCTTTTTCATTAAATCCATGGTTTTCTCATTGGCGAGACGTTCCAGCGAGTTGTAAAGCAAACGATGCTTTGCTTCGCTTTCCCGTAAAATCTGCTGCTGAGAGAGCCGGATATTTGTCACATCAAGAAGTATATTGATAGCACCGGTTAAATCACCCGATTCATTGAATATTGGTTGTGGGTGTGGCGCTACGTTTCTACGTGTGCCATCAGGCCGCATAACCACGATCTCTTCACCGGTTATCGCGCGTTTTTCTTTCAGGGTGCGAGCCACTGGGTATTCATGAGGAGAAACTTCAGAACCGTCTGGGCTGTAAACTTTCCATGAACCGCACCATAAATCTTTTCCGACTTCGGGCTCTCTTCCCCAGAGCTGGACAGCGGCCTGATTGTACATCCTCACGTACCCATCGCTATCGGTTGTATAAATGGCAACGGGCATTCCCTGGATAAATCGATCCAGCAGCTTGTCTTCGCTGTAGTTTGAATGTAACATATTATCAGTGAATCGAAGGACTTCTTCAAGTTGTTCTTTCATGCATTTTCATTTGCTTAGTGCAAAAATTGGGATTTAAGTCGCAAATTGTAGCTTCGATCCAGTCATTGCATGGTGACATTCGACGTAAACATCCAAATAATCCCGGGCACACGAAGGCTTATCTTTTTGCCCCTAAATAACCATGCCGTAGGTATTTGAGATAAGAAAATCTGATTTTTTTAATCAAGATAAGTGTTTTGACGAAAAAAATCAACAGTATAGCAATCGGCCGGTTCAACAGCTTGTGATCCTGATGGCATATTGCATTAGACGTGGTTTTTTAGCTATTTTAGGCGATTGTATTTTTTCAATAAATCGACGATTAATTGATGAGGCAGGGCATATGCTTTGTTACCATTTATTCCCTCCATGGTTTCGGCGGCCACCATCGCATTGATAATCGCCTCTTCGACAGATTGAACAGTAGCTTCGAAAAGCGGGTTTATCAAATTGTTTGGAAGTTGTTCCACCATGGAAAACTCCTGCCTTTGAAATGCCGATGGATTTGCTGTCGAGAATGCGATAAAAATATCACCTGACCCGTTTTCACCTCGTCCGCCGACCTTCCCAATACCTATGGGAACCCTGGCAGCGATTCTTTTTAACTGATGCGGTAGTAAGGGAGCGTCTGTTGCAATAACTACTATTATTGAGCCATCTCCCTGTTGCTTATAGAAGGAGGGAGGAGCCTTCAATTCGTAGTTCAGAGTGTCCTTCAGTTCCTTCCCAACAGGAACTCCTGCAATTGTCAAATTCGCCTTAGAACCAAAGTTGGATTGCACTAAGGCGCCCACAACATAAGTTGAGTCTTTTATTTTTACGGTTCTCGATGAGGTGCCCGTTCCTCCTTTGAATCCAAGGCACATCATACCTGTGCCGCCTCCAACATTTCCTTCGCTGATTCTACCTGTTGACGCAGAATTCAAAGCATCATACGCATTGCTTTCCTGAATATGAAAACCATAAATATCATTTAGAAAACCATCATAGGTTTCTGCCACTACTGGATAAGTGTACCACCAGCTTTCCTTATACCATCGCTTTTCAACAAACCATTTCAACACCGCGTCTCTAACTATCCCTACGCTGTTTGTATTAGTGATCATAATCGGCGTTTCCAAAAATCCGGATTCGGTGATCCAGGTTGTTCCAGTCATCTCCCCATTACCATTCAAGGCATACCAGTTAGCATATACGGGGTTGTTAGTCCTGCCTCGAGGCAGGATGGCAGTAACACCAGTTCTTACTGGTCCTTTTCCTCGCACGTTTTTACCATGCCCTGATATGACAGTGCTATAACCCACTTCAACACCTTTAACATCAGTTATAGCATTGTATCGTCCTGTCTTGCCTTCAAAAGGAATTCCGATATCCCTTGCCCTCGGTTTCTGGGCATGGATAGCATACCCGAAAATCAGTACCAAAAGGACAATTGGGATATGCTTCCTCGGAACGTTATATTTGTTTCTAGGGTAATTCATGAAATTTAATTATTGGATCCTCCATACAATTGAATCATTTTTTTAAGCAAGCCGTCACATAATTGCTTTTTTAAAAACGATGGCTTTTGTCTAACTTCAATTTAACAATTAAAACCAATCTCCATGGCTGTTTTCACTCTTCAGATAAACGGAAAAGCCCACAAGGTTGACGTTGCACCAGATACTCCCCTGTTATGGGTGCTCAGAGATCATCTTGGTTTGGTAGGAACCAAGTTCGGTTGCGGAATCGCACAATGCGGTGCATGTACTGTTCTGCTTGAAGGCAACGCAATCCGGTCCTGCACATTTCCGGTTTCAGCAATTAAGTCATCAAAAGTAACAACGATCGAAGGCTTGTCAAAAAATGGAGATCATCCGCTGCAATTGGCCTGGGATGAAGTGGATGTGCCGCAATGCGGTTATTGCCAGGCGGGTCAGATCATGACAGCTGCTGCCCTGTTGAAGCGAAATCCAAAACCATCCCTTGAGCAAATTGAAGATGGAATGCATGGGAATATATGCCGATGTGGCGCATACCATCGTATACGTGAAGCAATTCAATCAGCCAGCCAAAAAATCTAGTATGACAATGCCAAATAACACTACCAGAAGAGACTTTCTAAAAATAACCTCGCTGACCGGTAGCGGGCTGGTGCTCGGCTTTAGCTGGTTTAGTACAGAGGCAGAAGTTCCCACAATTGTAACGAATGCAAACTTTGCGGGTGAACTTGGTTTTAATAGTTACTTATCGATAGCAACTGATGGCACTATCACGATCTTCTCACCCAATCCTGAGCTAGGCCAAAATATTATGACTTCTTTTCCAATGATCGTTGCCGAGGAACTGGATGCTGACTGGAGCAAAGTGAAGGTAATACAAGCTCCACTGGACACTCAAAAATTCGAGCGCCAGACAACCGGTGGTAGTGGCGCTATCCCACATTCATGGAAAAGACTGCGCACTGCTGGTGCTACCGCGAGACATTTGCTAATTGCTGCTGCTGCACAACAGTGGAATGTGGATGCTACAGAATGCACTACCAGCAATGGTTTTGTGATGCATGAAAAAACAGCGAAGAAGTTAAGTTATGGCGAGCTTGCCGAAAAAGCTTCCAAATTACCAGTCCCTACAGACGTTCCTTTCAAGAGCCGAAAAGATTTTAAACTCATAGGAACTTCAGTCAGAAATGTTGAAAATAAAAAGATCATCACAGGCAAAGGCGTGTTTGGTTTGGATTTTTATCGCGAAGGGATGGTCTTAGCAATGATTCAACGCCCACCGGCGTTTGGTACAAAAATTAAGTCTGTTGATGTTGCTGCCGCTAAGTCGATGCCGGGAATTATTGATGTAGTCACATTCAAAAACAATGTGGCGATTGTTGGCAAATCTACCTGGGAAATTATGAAGGCGCGGAAAGTGATAAAAGTTGAATATGAAAAAGAGGGGAATATAGAAAGTACTTCGGACCACAATCAATTGTTCACTTCTCTTTTGAATAGTAATGATCAGGCGAAGGTCCGCAGAAAAGACGGAGATGTTGACACGGCATTTAAGAATGCGGTTAAAATTATTAAGAGTGAATACCAATGCCCCTTCATCCCGCATAGCCCGATGGAGCCTATGAATTTTTTTGCGGATGTACGTGCAGATGCAGTTGAATTAATAGGTCCAACTCAAACACCTGCAGATGCTCGTACGGCAACGGCAAAGCTTTTAAATATTCCAGAAGACAAGATAACAGTAACCATCACGCGCCTGGGAGGTGGGTTTGGAAGACGTCTCAAATTTGATTATGTGGTAGAAGCCGCAGAATTGTCAAGCATCTTAAAAAAGCCCGTAAAGGTTATATGGTCGCGCGAGGACGATATGATGGGTGGAAGTTATCGCCCGGCTGTCCGTTACCGTTTCGAAGCGGCACTCGATGAGAAAGGAAATATGGTAGGATATAAACTAAGGGGCGTTGGAATCAACCAAAACAATTCGACGCGCGAAAACAACTTTCCTTCGGGTGCGGTTGATAATCTTCTGATAGATTCAGTTGAACATATATCTCCAATCACTACTGGTCCATGGAGAGCCCCGGTTACGAATTTCCTGGCTTTCGCTGAACAAAGCTTTTTGGATGAAGTGGCCTTGGCGGCAGGAAAGGATGCGGTCCAATTTCGATTAGAACTCTTGCAGAAAGCAAGAACTAATCCCGTTGGTGCTATTAAATACAATATCGACAGAATGGAAACGGTGATTAAGGAGGCTGCGAAAAAAGCCGGATGGGGATTGCAAACAGGAGTTTCGCAGGGATTCAGTGTCTATTTTTCTCATGCTTCATACGTAGCACAGGTTTGCAATGTTGCAATGGAATCAGGAAAGCCGGTTGTTAAGAAAATAGTGGCTGTTTCCGATTGCGGAGAGGTTATCAATAAAAGTGGGGCGCTGCAGCAGGTGATGGGGGCCATTGTTGACGGATACGGGCACGCTATGTTTGGCAAATTGACCTTTAAAGATGGGGAGGTTGAAGAAAAGAATTTCGGTGCATATCGCCTTATCCGTATGAAAGAAATTCCAGAAATAGAAGCACATTTTGTCGATAATGGAATCGATCCAACTGGCCTGGGTGAGCCTGCGTTGCCACCAACCGGTGGGGCTGTAGCCAATGCGATCTTTAAAGCAACAGGTGTTCGTTTAAAGAACCAGCCATTTATCGATGAGCCTCTTTATACCGGAGGTAAAAAAACATTTTAAGAAATAAAGGTAGAAGGAGTTGAGTATTCAGCTCCTTTTTTCATTCTTCTGGTTACTCGATCGAATCTGCGGCTTTCACGAACCAAATTAACCGACAGGATCAGTTGCACCTGCTTTGATAAGTATCTCAGCAATCATAGGATGGTCTTTTTTTCGAGCCCATGCCAACGGAGTTGACCAGCCGGCACCTGATTTGTTTGGATCCGCTCCCTGGCTTAAAAGATATTTCACCATTTCCTCATGTCCCCATCTAACGGCCATGCCCAGTGGAGTCGACTGGTATTCTTCTTCTATTGGATCGATTTGAGCATCATACTTCACCAGTAGTTCCGCCTTTTGAAGATTTCCTTTTTGTGCCATATCATGAAGCAATGTCACATGGTGCCAGCTCATGACATTCGGGTTCATCCCGTGTTCCATCAGGAAAGCCGCCGCTTCATAATATTTGAAATAATACTCCTGGGCCCACTTCAAAACAGGCGGAACTGTGGCACCGAAGCCCATCAGCAATTCGAGCAGTTCATAATTTCGATGTTGGGCAGGCATTGTCATTATTCCTTCGCCCCAAAAAAATAAATGATCCTTTGTAAATTCAGGATGAAGGTTCAAAATTTCTTTTGATTCTTCAATGTGGCCGTTATTTAAAGCCTTCTGCAACCTTGTCTGCGCTTCTGTTCTCGGATATTGAATTGCTCCATTGTCTCCCTCGAATTTACAACGCGACTGGTCATTTTGATATGCCTCGAGCAGGTCTGTAATCTCATCGAATTGTCTATCCTTTGAAAGCGTTTGCAGTGTCTCGAGGAATGGATAAATTCTATAGGAGGGATCGTGCGCACCGAGATCGAGCAGATATTTTACAAGATGGGTATGTCCTTCGCGAACTGCGAAATGTATGGGAGGGGTGTAATTATATTGGGCGTAGGCGAGTTCGGAACAGCCATCCACCAACAACTTTACTTTTTCAAGATTTCCCTTGTAGCTCGCGAAGAGTACTTCCCACACTTTGGGCGTTGAGGAAACAATACCGTTCGACAACTCAACGGGAAAGTCCATCTTCAATTCGAGAGGCTGTATCACACGCGAATTTAATCTGCTTTAACCGAATTACGATTCGCCGCTTCGAATCACTATCCTTCTACAAAAAACAGTATGCCATACATTGAATTTATGGCATCCTGTTATCAACTGAAAGTTTGCCTGTGGTTAATAGTAATCACTTTCCCGCCTCGCGAATGAAAAGTGGAGGACTCGAGAATTAGGAGGAAAATTCTAAAATCCGCCATATCCTAACGAGTATCCATCACTGTTTTTTCCGACAAGTTCTGAAACCTGTAGGTGTGCGTTGCTAGTTATGGTCAATAGAAGTGTGATTTAGAGAAGTAAAGCTCTGAACAGGTTTGTGGAAGAGGAGCATAAAATATAAGAAGATTTTTATTTAGTGAGGACTTTGAAAAAAGTCAGAAGACGGATCTTTGGATGAAGTAGGAAATGTTGCCTTAAGCACGCAATAAAAAAGCCTCTCCGTAAAATCGAAGAGGCTTCAATGAATATGGCAGCTACCTGCTCTCCCGGAACTGAAGCCAGTACCATCGGCCATGAGAGACTTATCCGCCAGCTGGCGGATCGGAATGGAAGAGGTGGATAAGACAATTATCAACTGATATAAAATAAAAAAAGCCTCTCCGAAAAATCGGAAGAGGCTTCAATGAATATGGCAGCTACCTACTCTCCCAGAACTAAATCCAGTACCATCGGCCATGAGGGACTTAACTTCTCTGTTCGGAATGGGAAGAGGTGAACACCCTCGGTAAAACCACCATAAAGAGGTAAAAGGTTTGAGGTTTAGGGTTAAAGGCATCTTATGCCTTGTACCTTAGACCATATACCTTAATAAGATGACATATTGGGAAAGTTGTAAAGCGAGCGATAGAACAAACAATTATTATTAAAATAGAAATTGTAAAAAAAAAATTAAAGCATACG
>DAINQQ010000173.1:0-12355 GCA_036742645.1 Flavitalea sp. | reverse complement strand
CGTTGGTAATCGAAGTAGCAGAGAAAATATTACGCCGTGAGTTGGGTAACAAATCAGAACAGGAGAATTATATAAAACAACTGGCTGAAGAGGTAAAGCTCAATTAGATAATGTGATGATGTGCTGATTAGCCGATGTGCCGATGAATCCAATAATTAGCAGATTAGCAATTAGCAGATTGGCAAATTAACTGTGAGTAGTTTGAAAGTCTGAAAAGAGATCCACGTATTTCAAATTTTCAATTTTCCAAATTTATGTTGAATCCCCGTTTAGCAGCACGATATGCAAAAAGCCTGATTGGTTTAGCCACTGAGCAGAACCAACTGGAAGATGTTTATCGTGACATGATTTTGTTACAGTCGGTGTGTAAAAGCAATCGTGATTTCGTAAACCTTTTGAGAAGCCCGATAGTTACACCCGATAAGAAAGAATCGATCTTACAGGCTGCTATATCGGGAAGTGTTACTGAATTGACGACGTCTTTTAATCGCTTGCTGATAAAAAAAGGGCGGGAGGCAGTGTTGCCGGAGATCGCTGATGCTTTCATTGAACAATATAAACACCAGAAAGGCATACATATCGTTAAGTTAACAACAGCCGTACCCGTTTCGGAGGAAGTAAAACAGGCAATTATAAGTAAAGTTCAAAGCCTTACTCCAATGAAGACAGTTGAACTGCAAACTGAAGTGCAGGAAAATATTATTGGAGGATTTTTATTAGAAGTTGGAGATACTCTTGTTGACGCGAGTATATCGTATGACTTGAATAAAATCAGGAGCCAATTCCTGAATAATGACTTTATCTATAAGATCAGGTAGATGTAAGTGTACGATGTGGGATGTATGAAGTTGGAAGTCGAAGTTAAAAGTAAGAGGTGAAGAAACTTAATTAAGCTGATGTGATCGGTAATCTTTAATTCTGAGTTTTGAGTTCTGAATTCTCTTAAACAAAAAACGTTCTAAAAAAATATATAATGGTAGAAATTAAGCCGGATGAAATATCAGCGATACTGCGTCAGCAGTTGAGCAATTTCAATGCAGCTGCCGATCTTGAAGAAGTAGGCACTGTATTGCAGGTGGGTGATGGAATTGCGCGGGTTTATGGGTTAAACAATGTCAGCAGCGGTGAGCTGGTAGAATTTGAAAACGGCATTCGGGCCATTGCATTGAATCTTGAAGAAGACAATGTTGGTGTGGTTTTAATGGGTGAGAGCAGCGAAATAAAAGAAGGATCAAAAGTACGCCGTACAGGAAAGATTGCTTCCATCAGCGTTGGTGAAGGAATGCTTGGACGTGTCGTAAATGCTTTGGGGGAACCCATTGACGGAAAAGGTCCGATCACAGGACAGAGATATGAAATGCCATTAGAACGTAAGGCGCCTGGCGTAATCTTTCGTGAACCAGTTAAGGAACCTTTGCAAACAGGGCTGAAAGCAATTGATGCCATGATACCGATCGGTCGCGGTCAACGCGAACTGATCATTGGAGATCGCCAGACTGGTAAAACCGCAATCGCTATTGATACGATCATTAATCAGAAAGAGTTTTACCATGCAGGCAAAGCGGTGTATTGCATATATGTAGCAATAGGTCAAAAAGCTTCTACAATTGCCGGCGTAATGAAAACATTGGAAGACGCCGGCGCCATGGTGTATACGACTATCGTAGCCGCTTCCGCCTCGGATCCCGCCCCACTTCAGTTCTATGCGCCATTCGCAGGTGCTTCTATCGGTGAGTTTTTCCGTGATACCGGGCGTCCAGCCCTTATCATCTACGACGATCTGTCAAAACAAGCCGTAGCGTATCGTGAAGTGTCGTTATTATTGAGAAGACCTCCAGGAAGGGAAGCATACCCGGGTGATGTATTTTATCTGCATAGTCGTTTACTCGAGCGCGCAGCGAAGATCATCACTGATGATAGTGTTGCAAAAAATATGAATGACCTTCCGGAATCAATCAGGCATCTCGTGAAAGGAGGTGGATCTTTGACCGCGCTTCCAATTATCGAAACGCAGGCAGGGGACGTATCAGCGTATATTCCAACTAATGTAATTTCAATTACAGACGGACAGATATTTCTTGAAGGTAACCTCTTCAATGCGGGTATCCGTCCGGCAATCAACGTAGGTATTTCTGTTAGCCGTGTGGGTGGTAATGCGCAGATCAAGTCAATGAAAAAAGTTGCCGGTACCCTTAAGCTCGACCAGGCACTGTATCGCGAGATGGAAGCGTTTTCAAAGTTTGGGGGTGACCTCGATCCTGCTACTAAGTTGATCTTGGATAAGGGAGCACGTAATGTGGAGATTCTTAAGCAAGCCCAATACGCACCTTTTTCAGTTGAAAAGCAAGTTGCGATCATTTACCTGGGTACACAAGGGTTGTTGCGTGATGTAGCCGTAAGGAGAGTAAAGGAATTCGAAGAACATTTTTTAATGGAGCTAGAAAATAAACATCCGGAGTTGATGGCGGAGTTTAAGAAAGGAGCTCTTCCGGATGAGGGCGTTCGAAAAATGGTAGATCTTGCAAACAGTATAATTCCGCAGTATAAATAACAGGTTTAAAGAACATTTTATAACCCCCGTGAATGCGGGGTTTTTTATTGATTAACAGGATACTTAGCGTCTTTTCGCTCGAGCGGTCCAAAAGTTTTTTGTATCCACACTTGCATCTTCCGAAAATACGCTTAATCTTTGTCTCACACGCTTACCGTATATATCCACATCCTCGGGAAAACTGAATTGATAACGACCTTTTAGAAAACGAAAAATTTCCGTCTATGGACCAGTTCATCCCATCTGTTATCAGAGGATTCATCTCTGAAAAATTACAAGAGTTACATTATTGGTTACAACGAGGAATTGCTGACAAAACCTATCAGCCTGTCCTGATTCCCTTGCGCACTCGCAAGCCGGGGAGTAATCACAGTAATCATTAATTTTTTTTATCTCGATTCTTATACACCGCATCTCCTCGCGGGTTATTATCACGATATTCAAAAAGAAAAACCAAACCAGAAAAATCCAGGCTTCACGCCCTTCCTAAAGAAAACTGTTTCGATCTTAAGTCCGCCAATATCTCATGAGTACCGAAAATGTTGATCAAATATTTCAGTACCCAAACAGATTTTATGAAACAGAAATCTTTACACATTAAAAATTTTTTAGGTTTTAGTTTGCTTGCAGGTCTTTTATTATCGGTAACAGGTATCCGCGCGCAGGCAATTCCGGAATTCGTATTCACTAATCCGGTTCTCGAGAGTGGTACGGGTCTTCAAGATGGTGCGAAATATCGTTTCAGCAATGCGGCTGCCGGTATAGATGCTATCGTGGAAATAAAAAACCGCTCGTCCACTAGTGTTGTTATAAACAATATCGACCTGACAAATATGGGATATGACAAGGCCTTTCAACCTGAATTTGGTATTCCAGGAACAGTGGCTCCTTTTCAAAACTGGTGGGTTGAATTTGAAATCTCCTTTGTGATTGCAGGAACAAATAGTTCAAAAAAAATAGAAGAATTTGATCTTACCTCCCTGGATGTTGACGGTGACAATGTATCAATCCAGGAATATGTTATTATGGAAAAGCCTGCATCCGTAACATATTCTACTATTTCCAGTTTACTAGGTAATACAAGCTATGATGAAAATGGAGACTCAAATCAAAACGTTCAGGGACCAATTCAGAATTATCTGAATATAGATACCTTGGGGACGGCAGTAATGTCGGTGTATCGTTATGAGAATACAGATAAGATCGGCATGAAAATAGGAGCCAAATCAAATGAAGCTTCAAGCGCAGCAGGGATGAGATTGAATTCAGTGTGGTTCAGATCGTTTAACCTTGCTCCCCTGGGCTTATTACCAATTAAACTGACAAATTTTGCAGCGAAATATAACGATCAGACTGTGTCCTTGACGTGGACAACGGAACAGGAGAGAACTTTCAGTCATTTTATTGTAGAACGAAGTGTAAATGGCATCGATTTTAAAGAAACAGCCGTCATTTTTGCAAAAGATAATGGAGCAGAGATAAAAAATTATTCTTTTTCTGACCTGTTAAAGACGACCGGCAAAAGCTTTATTTATTACAGGTTAAGAATGGTTGACGTAAATCAGCAGACGCAGACTTCAGCGATCCGTGTTATAAAAATAGGTGATGAACTGACAGAGGTGAAGGTGCAGGCATATCCCAACCCGGTAGTGAATGATCTACGTATAACGGTTCCTTCAACATGGCAAAATAAACTGGTAACATATGATCTGTACAGTATGAATGGTAAGCTCGTGAAGCATGTTACCAGCAGCAGCGCAAGCCAGACTGAAGTCTTTTCAATGATCAACCTGAACCCTGGAATGTATATCGTGAAAGTTAGCTCAGGAAATCAAACAGCCGTCAAGCAGGTAATGAAAAGCAATATTGCGACCAATATAAATTAAGTAATAAGCCGGCTCCGGCCGTTTATTCTAAAATCCAATTCTGTTGAAGCATCAAAATCGTAGCCCGTTTTTAATCGCACCCTTGAGAACGTCCAATTATCTTTGAAAAAGCAAGGCCATCCAATGTTCATGAAATTAATCAACCACCCATCCAATTATCCTTTAAACAACATTGATCACCTAAAACTTTAATCACCTAAATCAAAAAGATTTTGAATCTAATTTGACACTAAACAAAATGTCGGGTCACGGCCCGGCATTTTAAAAACAAACAATCGCTTTAAAATCTTTCATTCCGATATCTTTTAGAATTCTATCTCCAATAGTCCTGAGGTAAAGATCATACGAGTTTAATTATGAAAAAGACTTACCCCGGACAATCAAAGAAAATAGTTGCTTACAACATCTGTATAACCGGCGTTTCAATTGTAATCGTTGGATTCCCGACATTTTATTCAACAATTGACCGCCAGGTAATGATCTATCAATTCACCTCAAAACATATTTCAACGTTGAAGCCTCAAACTTCAGCAATGAGAACATATTATAAGGCACAAGAAGGATACTTGATCAATGACGCTATGAACTTCGAGCTAAAACTTTTTTTAAAGGGTACGATCAACAAATGGCCGGGCTTTTCCAAGCCTGGCCTTATTTAACCTATGATCCAGTACACGCATTCCATCCTCTGAACCTCCTCCAGATCCCTCAACATCCCATTTGTAAATGATTATTTCCTAATAAATCCTCTGATATCCTATATTTAAGAACTTCCAATAGTCCCTGGGTAAAAATTTCGATTTCTCTCTTAAACCTCTAAACGCAACGCATGAAACGAATTTACCAAAGGCTGGAAATTAGTGCCTTAACCTTTGCAACAGCAAGAAGAGCATTCTTTGCATGTGCAATCTTTTTCCTCACCGCCATTCCTTCTGCTTTTTCACAGGAACTGGTTTTCAAGAATTCCGGACTGATTGCAGGTGTAGCCGGACAGGATAATGCTGTTTATCTTTTTCCGAATGTAACGTCGACTATCGATGCCCATGTGAAGGTGAGTAAGCGCTCTGCTAATAATGTTATCATTAACAATATCGATGTAACTGAATTTGGTTGGAACAAGGCCTTTCAGCCGCAAATCGGCATAAGCGGTGGTGTCGTTAATGGTGTTCAAACCTGGTGGGTCGAATTCGAGATCTCATTTGTAAAAGCAGGCACTTCTGATCAAGCAGACGTCAGTGAATTCAATCTCACTTCTCTTGATGTTGACGGCGATGGATTAACAATCAGGGAATTTGTTGAAATATATGATGCATCGAGTTATTATTATGAAGGAGGCACAGAGCTCGTAAACAGTCTGCTTGATGGGGATGGCGATGATGCCAGCAAAAAAGATTATCGCTTTCTTGGCCCTGTCAAAAACTATGTAGATATCGATACTGCAGGTACAAGGGTCATGGTTACCAGCAAGTTTGTCGGCAATGATAAAATTAAGTTGAAAATTGGTGCTCACTCAGAAGGCCTGGCAACCAGCAGCGCTGCAATGCGCTACAATTCTCTTTGGTTCAGATCATTCAGTTATGTTGCAGGTACATTCCTGCCTGTGCAACTTACATCATTTACCGCTAAAGGGTTGAAAAATGACAAAGTGGTATTAAACTGGAACACCTCACAGGAAAAAAATTCAAGTCATTTCACAATTGAGAAAAGCTTGGATGGAAAAGAGTTCTCTGATGCCGGGATCGTGTTTTCCATGGGTAACTCTGAACAACCCCAACAATATAGTTTCACCGACAAATTACGCGCAGGAGAAAAAGGAATTATCTATTATCGTCTCAAGATGGTCGACATTGATGGAAAAAGTGCGCGTTCCCCAATTAAGGTTGTAAGAATCGGAGAGGAGAAAGCCCATATATCCATCTTCGTTTATCCAAACCCGGTAGCAAGCGAGCTAAGAGTGACTTTACCGGCAGACTGGCTTGACAAAAAAGTGACCATAGATATTTTTACTGCTAATGGAATACTGGCAAAACGCTATACTACGAACAATGCCAGCCAAATAGAGACGATCAATGTACGGTCATTAGCACCGGGGAGCTATATGGTCCACTCCTCCGCTGGAACCGACTCAGCCTCACACCATATTATAAAGACTAACTAGATTTCAACGATTTTTAAAGGGTACGATCAACAAACGGCCTGGCTTGTCTAAGCCGGGCTTCTTTCTATAAAACCAAAAAATATTTGGTTTATATTATAAACTACTTTATGTTTGGGATAAATTTATAGAAAAATGAGACCCGCTGTATTGGTCATTTGCCTGGCATTACTGGCTGTGAATTCGATTGCCCAAACAATCGTTACTGGAACAGTAAAGTCCCCTAAAGGGCAGCCAATAAGCGGTGCTAGCGTGTCTATTAAAGATTCTTACGATGGCGGTACTTCAGACTCGCTTGGGAACTATAAATTTAAGACTTCTGAAAAAGGCGAAGTATTGTTATTGACCAGTTCTATAGGTTATAAGGTTACAGAACAAAAAATTAATCTAACCGACGGTGAAGTTGAGGCGAATATTGTACTCAGAGAAGAACCGAATGAATTAAAGGCGGTCGTCATTACCGCGGGCACCTTTGAGGCCAGCGACAAAAAGAGGACGACTGTACTCAATCCGATCGATATTGTTACCACTGCAAGCGCGAATGCAGACGTTACCGGGGCCATAAGAACATTACCCGGTGCTCAGCAGGTTGGGGAGAACGCTGGACTTTTTATAAGAGGAGGGACTGCAGAAGAAACGAAGGTGTTTGTAGATGGAACGCTAGTGAACAATTTCTTTTTAAGCTCAGCCCCGGATATTGCGACCCGTGGGCGTTTCTCGCCTTTTATTTTCAAGGGCACGGTATTTACCTCAGGCGGATACTCGGCTCTCTATGGACAGGCCCTGTCCGCAGCGCTGATTTTGGAATCGACTGATTTAGCGGATCAGTCATCTGCAAATATCGGTATATCAACTGTCGGCTTGAGCGCCGGATATCAACAGCTGGCCAAGAACAAGAATGCAAGTTGGGGTATTGGATATAGCTATACACACCTCGGCCTTTACTTCGCATTGGTAAAGCAACGCATTGATAATTTCAGGATACCGCAGTTTCACAATAGTGAATTTAATTTCAGGATTAAGACTTCGAAGACAGGCATATTGAAATTTTACGGGTATTTCAATCTAAGCGATTTCGGATTGCGCAGACCCGATATCGATTCCGCCGATTTAAAGAATGCTTTTGGGTTGAAGAATTTCAACGTGTATTCCAACCTTTCATGGAAAGAGAAGCTTGGCGAAAAGTGGAGAGTGAATATGGGAATATCTTACAGCACAAATACAGACAAAATAACCAATGAACTGCAGGATGCTTCTAATAAAATGCAAAACATTTCTTTTGATCCCTATTCCTCCAAGAATTTTGATCTGAAGGCGAAGTCGGATCTTTCACAAATTAAAACTGTTTTTGAGCGAAAGCTGCCTGGCTTAAGCGCTATCCGTTTTGGAGGTGAATATTTGTACTATCGTGACAAGAATGATTTTTCAAACAAGTTTGTTACCAATAGTCAAATAACAGTTGATGATCATTTCAAGGCTGCTTTTGCCGAAACAGACATCTACATCACAAATGATCTGGCAGCTAAGGTTGGAGGAAGGTTCGAACATTCATCGCAGCTCGATAAGTCAAACATTGTTCCGAGAGTGGCATTAGCGTATAAGCTGGGACGCCAGGCGCAGGCTTCGCTTGCTTACGGAATATTTTATCAGAAACCCGAGAAAGATTTTTTTCTTCGCAACTACGAGTATAATGACCTGTTATATTCCAAGGCAACCCATTACATTGCCAACCTGCAACACATGAGCCGTGATTACACCTTCAGAATTGAAGGGTTCTATAAAAAATATCATGAACTCATAAAAACCCATGCGAACAGAAACGTGGTTGACAGTTTCAGTAATGGAGGATACGGGGATGCAAAAGGAATTGAATTGTTTTGGAGAGATCGGAAAACACTTAAGAATGTTGACTACTGGATCTCGTATTCATGGCTCGATACAAAGAGAGACTATCTTAATTACCCGTATGCCATCCAGCCAAATTTCGCGGCGAATCACACCGCCAACCTCGTTGTCAAGAAATTTGTCACAAAGTTAAAAACGCAGTTCAATGGCTCATATACATTTGCTACAGGGAGACCTTACTATAATATTCGCATGGATAATAACACCGGGAAGTTTGTCATTGCCGACCGGGGAAAAACGATACCTTATCACAGCATGAGCTTTAGTGTAAATTATCTTCCCAGTATTGGAAAACAAAATGCGAAGAAATTTACCGTATTCGTCTTTTCCATAAATAATGTGTTGGGCACTAACCAGGTGTTTGGATATAATTATTCGTCTAACGGCAGTCGCAAGGAACCTATTCTTCCTACGGCGAAACGGTTCTTTTTCCTCGGTTGTTTCCTAAGTTTTGGTGTAGATAGATCAGAAGATGTCATTAACAGCAACCTTTAGAAACTTTAATCATCATAACAAAAACAATATGGAAAATTACAATGATCCCAAGGCTTCCGGAAAGGATCCCCAGCTATGGGAGATTGCGAAGCGCAGGGCCAGCTTCAAATATCATCTGGCGACGTATGTTGTTATCAACCTTTTTCTCTGGGCAATATGGTTTTTTACCGGCGACCGGGATGATATCCGTGAAAAGTATCCCTGGCCTATATGGCCTACGTTGGGTTGGGGAGTCGGACTGTTTTTCCATTTTCTCGGTGCATATGTGTTTCCTCGAGACAATAGTGCAGAGAAGGAATACGAGAAGCTTATCAGAAACAAAAAAAATAACCAGTAAAATAAAAATCAATCATGAAAAAGATCATTTTTTTTGCTGCAGCCGTTTGTGCGGTTGCGTCTGTGTCGGCTCAAAGCGAGAAATATGTGAAGGCGATGCAGGATAACGTAAGTAAACTTGATAACATTCGCACAGCACAGGAATGGGCAGAAGTCGGAAACAACTTTCAACGCATCGCCGACGCGGAAAAGACTCAATGGTTGCCTTACTATTACGTAGCGCTGAGTAACGTACTGGCTGGCTATTTCCAGGGATCAGCGGGTCCTAATGCCGCCGTAACAGACCCACTTGCAGATAAAGCGGAAGAGGCGATCAACAAGGCTGAGACGTTGAGCAAGGATAACTCCGAAATTTTTATCGTGAAAAAAATGATTGCGACCCTGCGCATGATGGCAGATCCACAGAATCGCTGGCAAACTTATGGACCACAGGCAACAGAAGCGCTTCAGCGTGCTAAAACTTTGAATCCTGAAAATCCGCGCGTATACCTTTTGGAAGGCCAGGATAAGTTTTATACTCCTGAGGAATTTGGGGGCAGTAAAACAGAAGCGAAAAAATTGTTTGAAGAGTCAACAAAAAAGTTTGAAAGCTTCAAACCCGAATCTACTATCCATCCACAATGGGGCTTATCACAGGTGAAGTACTTTCAAAGCCAGATTAAATAATGCGATTGTCCCAATGGTACAGCCATAGTCATTTTTTTTAACCACCATCAATGAAGCCAATACCGTTACATGATTTTTCAGCTGAAGACAGCCTGCTGCTTATTCAAAATATGATCCATAAAGCCAAACAGGAAATCTCTGATCAAAGCTTTTATTTTTTATTGTGGGGCTGGTCGGCTTTTTTCGGTTGTATAGGCCAGTTCGTATTGAAAGTATTTTTTGAATATGAACATCATTATATTGTTTGGCTTATCACGATTCCCTGTCTGATAATAACTGTTTATAATTCCATAAGGAGAAGCAAAGAGAGGAAGGTAAAAACCTATGTAAACACGAGTATGAATTATTTGTGGATTGGCATGGGGATTTGCTTTCTCGTGCTGTGGTTGTTATTTGTCAAATTGGGCTGGTTCAACTGCTATCCTTTTTTTATTCTTTTGTACGGCTTAGGTGCATTCACTTCCGGCAAATTTTTGCAGTTTACTCCTTTCGTGGTGGGTGGGGTGTTAAGTTGGTGCCTGGCGGTTGTTGCCATCTGGTTCAGTTTTGATTACCAGGCACTATTTGCTGCGGCCGCTCTTTTGTTCACTCATATAATTCCCGGTCATCTTCTCCAAAAAGCACGATCAGTTTCACCAATACAAAAATTATGATAAGCGATCAGGATTTTACACATATAGAAAGCCTAAAGGTGATCCAGGCGATGATCAATAAAGCAAAAGACCAATTCAGTGAGAATGGTCATTTGTATTTAGTATGGGGATGGGCGATTTTGATTTGCAGTATTGCTCATTTTGTTTTGATCAGGTTCTTCGACTACCAGTATGCGTCCATGATCTGGATGCTTACCTGGGTCGCGGTAATCTATCAGACCTATTATTTATGGAAGCAGGAAAAAAGGAAAAAAGTAAGAACATACACAGATCACATCATTGGGTGGGTATGGATAACGTTTGTGATATTGATGTTTTTGTTTGGGGTTCTGTTTTCAATCGCCCTTGGCAAACAATATTATCAATACATGAATGTCGGGTTTCTCGCGCTGTATGGCATGCCAACCTTTCTTTCAGGGATCACTCTACGTTTTAAACCGCTGATATACGGAGGAATCACTTGCTGGCTGCTGTCGATCATTGCATGTTTTATACCGTACCAATTCCATTTGCTGCTCCTGGGTCTTTCCGTGATTATAGCATGGATTGTTCCGGGCTATATTTTAAAGGCTCGTTTTAAAAAAATAAGCGCCGGATGAAAGCAAAAAGCTATTGAACAAAAAGCCATCTTGACTCCGAACAATTGATGTTCAAAAAGAAGGTCACCTGGCTTTATCTGATAAGAAGATTAAAACGAAAAAAATGAAGTTGTAAGAAAGAAGAAATGGAATTTAAAGAATTGGACCCCATATTGCATTCACAGTTACGACTGGCAGTTGTTTCACTCCTAATTAGCGTGAAAGAAGCCGAGTTCACTTTCATCAAGGACAAAACGAATGCTACGGCAGGTAACCTTAGTGTTCAGATTAACAAATTGAAAGAAGCGGGATACATCGAAGTAAATAAACAGTTCAAGGACAATTACCCACAGACAACTTGTAAAATAACTCCTCTTGGCGTCAGCGCGTTCGAACAATATGTAAAGAACCTTCAATCCTATCTTGGTAAATAAAAAAACATCCCCCGATGCAGGACTAACCACAACGAGGGAATTGTTTACCTCTGAACGTATACAAAATCATTCTTTCATTAGGCTCACTAACATTCTTTCCTTACTGTTTATAATTACTTCCAGCACATACATACCACGTTGCATCTTGCCTGTACCTTCAAGAATATAACTATTGGCTCCTGAACTTGCCTTCAGGGATTTCCTCATCACTTCAGTACCGTTGCTGTTTATTACTTTCATAACGATGAAAGAAATTTCGTTTAATTGAACATTTACAGCAATGTCGTTTTTAGAAGGATTTGGCGTAACGCTGATCATTTTTATGGAGTGCGTGTTATATACCCGCACGATCAGAAGTCTGCTGTAGGCTGATATATTATCCAGATCAACCTGTTTAAGACGATAATACAGATCTTTCTTAATCGCTGTATTACGTCCCGCTTCGTCTGTAAAGCTGTATGATCTTTTTGCCGTTGAAACACCCTGCGCTTTTAACACACCCACTTTTTGCCAGGATACGCCGTCGAAACTTCTTTCAATCTCAAAGCGATCACTGTTTTGCTCGAAATTTGTAGCCCAGTTCAACTCAACCTTTCCTTCATTGCGATACAAGCCATTAAAGTCAATCAAACTTAATGGGAGGATGCCACCAGAATTCTGGAAGTTAATAACCACAGTTGCATCGTTTGAACAAAG
>DAINQQ010000172.1:0-12381 GCA_036742645.1 Flavitalea sp. | reverse complement strand
TTTACTGCTTATTATAACAACAGTAGCAATACGGTTAACGAGAACGTTACGTTTACCATCAATTCTGGAAAGACGATACGCCTGACACATGCAAATGGTTCGTTTAGTCCTACCGGATCTTCCACGGCAAATTTAGGTGGAAGCTATACCTATAACATTAATGGAACCCTGGACCTGAGTGCTACGACTGCTATGTCCAATCTGGTGCCTTTATCTACCAACGCCGCTTCTGTGATCTCCTTGAATGTGGGAGGCCAGGGTAGATTGATCTTAGGTTCCGGTGGCCTGAATACTGTAAACAGTGCGCCTTCAACCACCGGTAATAACGGCAAGGTGATACTGCGGATAGGGGACGGCGGACATGTGGATGCTACCCGGTCTGCAACCCTCAATGTGGGCAGCAACTACTTCATCATGGAAGGAGCTGCCACGCTGAAACGTAAGGTGGGTTCTACTGCTGTTATGTTCCCCATTGGAACGTCAGCTGCAAACTACAATCCACTGGTTGTAACCAATGCAGGAACGGCTGATAACTTCAGTGTTGGTGTTAAAAACAGCTTTGACAATGCGGTTGCCGACGCTGACAAAGTGGTGAACAAGCAATGGACCCTAGAGGAGGAAGTGGAAGGCGGCAGTGAGGTTACAGTAAAAGGAGGATGGACAACTGCAGAACAGGCCACCCAGTTTGATCATTCCTGGCCAGTGGGTGTCATGCGATTTAATGGTGCTGCATGGGAGTCCAAAGAAGCAACCGTAACCGGTTCCGGCACCTTTTCAGACCCATATTACGCTACGGCAAATGGCTTTACTTCCTTCGGGTACTTTGGCGTAACCAATAGGAAAGTAACGCCAACAATTACTGTAACTGCTGGTGATTATATTTATGATGGCACAGGTCGTGCTGCTACGGGCTTTGCTTCGGGCAGAGGGGGGGCAGGTGATGTACTGACACCAGCTGTTACCTTTCGCTACGAAGGCGTGGGAAGCACCTCTTATGGCCCGTCAGCTGATGCGCCGGTGAATGTCGGTACATATAAGGTAGTGGCTTCCTATACCGGTAATGACCGCTATAGCGAAGCATCGAAGTCAGCTGATTATACAATATCTCCACGTCCGGTAATGGTAAAAGCAAATGCCAGGACCAAAGTCTATGGCGATACAGACCCGGCTTTTACTTATGAAGTGATGGATGGTGATTTAGCGACAGGCGATTCCTTTAGCGGAAGCCTTGCCCGTGTTGCCGGTGAAGCGGCAGGCACATATGCTATAGAGCAAGGCACGGTGAGTGCTGGTGGGAATTATGTACTGACATTTGTAAGCGATAATCTCACTATCACCAAAAGAGAGCTGGTGATCACTGTCAGCGACAGAACAAAAGAATGTGGCAGCACCTTCGACCTGGGCACTACTGGCTTCACCAGTAACGGTCTGCAGTTCGGGGATGCGGTGAGTGGAGTATCCCTGGCATCTGAAGGAATGGCTTCTGGAAGTGCATTGGGAACCTATCCGATTGTTGCTTCCGGTGCTGCAGGAACAGGTCTTGTGAACTATGACATCCGTTATGTAAATGGCCAATTGACTGTACAGGATAAAACCGCACCGGTGCCTGCCGCAGCGGAGCTTCCGGCTTTACATGACGAGTGCAGTGTTACAGTGACACGACCTGTTGCTACCGATGCATGTGCTGGCTCTGTAAGCGGTACCACAGCAGACCCGCTGCAATACAGCACTCAAGGCACTTATACCATTCACTGGAGCTTTGCAGATGGAAATGGCAATACCAGCACCCAATTGCAAACAGTAACGGTGAAGGACCTTACCCTCCCGGTCATCACGTACTGTCCACAAGTGCCGGTTCTTTGTTATCAGCAAAATGGCACGTACGCCATACCTGCGTTAACCGCAACAGATAATTGTGGTGTGGCCGGCATCAGTTATACGGTAAGTGGCGCTACTGAACGAAGTGGTTTCGGCGATGCAAGTGGACGCTTTAATATAGGCAAGAGCACCATTCAATGGGTGGTTACAGACATCGCCGGTAATACAAGTACCTGTGAGACTGTCGTCATCGTCAATAAGCCGATCGGTGCTGCAATCCCTGATGTATATGCGGTGAATGCTGGCGGTGCAGCCAATACCCTTTATATTGGTTACGGGCCTGCTTCCCTTACACTGGAAGCCCTGGTGACCGGCGGTACAGCTCCTTATACGTACAAGTGGACCGCAGGGTCTTCAGCCGGAAAGGCGCTTGGTAAAGAAGCCACCGTTACGGTAAATCCAACCACCCCTACAACCTACTACTTAAACGTTACTGATGTTTACGGGTGTGAAGTAGCCGCTGTTACAAAACAGGTGCAAGTGGTTGATATCCGCTGTGGGGCCAAGATGGAAAAAGTAACGGTTTGTGTCTTGCAAAAGGGGGTACCAACTACCACCTGTGTTGCTGCCGGTAATGTACAAGGCTATTTGAATAGTGGTGGTTACCTGGGTACTTGTAAAGTAGTTGCATCCATGACAAGAAGAGTTCAACCAGAAGAAACTTCTGAAGTTTCTGTTGATGTTCTCTCTGTTATCGTGCTACCGAATCCATCTACAACCTATTTCCAGTTGCAAATCAATAGTCCAAAGAAAAGTTCCGTAGTGATTCGGGTGCTCAACGAATTGGGCGAACAAATAGAAATTAGAAAAGGTGTAGCCATTAACACCGTTATTCGTGTTGCTGATAATTACAAGCCAGGTGTATACTATGCTGAGATTATACAAGATGGAAAACGAGTGACTCAAAAGCTACTGAAGCTATAGCCGTCTATCAACCTATTCTATGAGGTGACACCAATAGGTGTCACCTTTTTCATTTTAGGTGTAGATGCCAGTTGTATTTATGACACTTTCAAAACATCTGTCTTAAATTGCGTAAATCCAAACTTACGAGAAATGGCCAAAACTAAATATTAGTGGATACTAGACGGAACACTGTCTTCTGACCAGATGGAAGTATGGTTTCTTATAAATGGGAAAAATATCAGGCCCACTTTCTTTCAATAGTTCGATACTTGCCAGCTATTGTCGATCAGCAGCTAGTAAAAGCGTAACTTTTTAAAACACTGCACTACCCACAACATTCGCTTGCCAAAATAGCCGGCTGGGAGAACAGCTAATGAGCGACCGAACAATTTGTTTAACTGTATATCTTTACTCAACGTTAGTACTACCAATGCCGCTGCTTCGGCAAGCGGCTAACGTTGTACGCCACCTTCTATGCAACTTCTAAATTTCCTGCATCTACTCTATAAAACTGTTATGACCAAAGCTATCCTGGCATTTTTATTTGTTACCGTTATTTCTTCATTTGTAGTTGGACAGCCTTCGGCGGACACTTTATTTACAATTACGTACCAGCCTTCGTTTCACAATCCATCACAGCTATCTGTTTATAAAGACCAGGACGGCAGCAAAGGTTTATTCCAGACAATTAACGTAGTTGATGGTAAGATAAAAATTGACACAGCGACTGCAACACTGTCAAACGCAACATATATTGCTTACTCCAATTTCTTTTCTACCTACCAGTTTCCTGGTTACATAGACAACAATCGCCCCGACACCACGAAAGATTATGTGCAAGGCTTAGACGGTATAACAATCGTTGGAGCTTATTATGGTGACACAAAAAAGTTATTTAGATTTTGGTCGCCATATCACGACAAAGAAAGTAGGGCACTTTTCAAAATGACATTAAGCGACCTTGACAAGTATTTTAAAAGCAATGACAACAAGAAATATCTTAAATGGTTAAAGATGTACGCTAAATAAAGCGGCCTTTTCCGATCCATGGAATAATTGTAAAATCATTTAGAATCAAATTTATTGATCGCCCCGGACTATTACCACAACATAATAGTAACTGCAACCAATTTAATTTGTTTCATGGATTGAATTTGGAATTGAAATCTTCGTAGACAACAAATCATTAAGCCTTTCTTGTTTCCAGTAATTTAAAAAAATGTTCCTGGTAGGTAATCCCGATAGGAATAATCCGGTCGTTAATGGTGATTTCCTGGCGTTCGATTGAATTGATTTTATCCAGCGCAACAATATAAGATTTATGTACTCTGACGAAGCGGTTAGGAACTAAGATTTCTTCCAGTTGTTTCATCACCTGAAGTGTAATAATCCGCTGATTTTTAGTATAAATGGAAACATAATTTTTTAAACCTTCAATAAACAAGATGTCGTCCAATTCAACCCTCACCATTTTTGTTTCCACCTTGATAAAAATATAGCCGCCTTTTGCAGCAAGCTCCGGCGCCTTTTCCAGCTTCTGAGAGGGGTTCTTCAGGTTATGGGCTTTTTCTACAGCCTTAAAAAAACGTTCAAAGGAAATGGGCTTAAGAAGGTAATCAACTACATTATTTTCAAAACCTTCAATGGCATATTCCTGGTAGGCCGATGTGATAATGACCTGTGCCCGGTTTTGCAGTAGCTTCATAAACTGCACACCATTCAGTTGCGGCATTTGTATGTCTAAAAAAATAAGGTCTACAGGATTGGCAGTAATGTTAATAACCGCATCCAGCGGATTTTGAAATGTGCTTGTCAGTTGCAGGAAGGAAACTTTACTGATATGGTTTTCCAGCAATTGAATAGCGAGGTGCTCATCATCGATTACCATGCAGTTCAGCATAAGCATGCCTGTTTGGTCATAAAGGTAACCGTAAGTTCACAATAAACCGGTCGCTTGTCTTTTTTATGTCAATTGTATAACGGTCTCCATAGAGCAAATCAAGTCGCTTTTGCACATTAGCGATACCGATGCCGCCCACCTGGTCCTTTATGTAGTCATTATTAAAATTGGAAATGGAGAAGTTGAGTTGATGATCGTCAATTTTGAAATGAATGTCGACCGGTTTTTGCGGATCATTCAAGATACCGTGCTTGAAAGCATTTTCAATAAGCGGGAAAAGTAACAGAGGTGCAAGCTTCTTGTCATATGTTTCTCCTTCAATGGAAAAATTGATATAGATATCTTTCTGGTGACGTAGTTTTTCCAGGTCAATGTAACTGTTGATATGCCGTATTTCCTTATCAAGACTTACTTTGTTCTCTGCATCTTCTTTTTCGTACAGCATATAGCGTATCAGCTCGGAGAGTTTTAGGATGCTATTTCCTGTCCTTTCACTATTCTCAATAACAGCTAACGAATAAATGTTATTCAATGCGTTGAAAAGGAAATGGGGATTTACCTGCATTTTTAAAAACGATAACTCAGCTTGCAATTTCTGATTTTCAAGCTCTTTCCGGATTTTCTCCTGTTGAAACCATCCCATTAAAAGTCGATACGCGAAAGCAACCACAACAACAGATATGTTGTTTAATGCATGCACCTGGAAATAAGTGCGGAAACGGTAACTGAAAAAGCCAAGCGATTCGGCCGAGGGTTTCCTGGGAAATTTTGATGTGGTTTGCATCTTACGCAATATGTAATCACCCCAATACTGCTCCAATCGAAATTTGAAATAAGTAAAAACCATAGCCAACAACAGGGAAGCAATAACTACCCAAAACCATTTTCTCTGAAACACGATCATCCGGGGCATGATAGAAAATGCCACTATGTAGAAAAGCAGAAAATTAATGGTGACAAGACCCACATGGTTGAAAAGGAAGGATGCCCATTGGATATTGCTCATGTTGAGCAGCGTTGGCAGAAAAGAAATAAAATGCAATAAAAGCCACCCAAACCAATGGGCAAGAAAAACAAGAAAGGAATGCCTTTTAAATAAAGGAGGTAACAATAGACTGTTATTAAAGTTCAATCCTGCCACAATATAAATTCGATGAAACTAACTTTCATACAAATTCAGTAAATAGTTCAATCAAATTATGAGTATCTGACGAATTTCTCATTAAGAAGGACAAATTTGAGTTCCCGACTGACCAAAATTCATCCGTCGTAATTCCAGATTGGTCAAAAGAAAGTCGAGCTTTGTGTAATCATCTTCTTCAGCGGTTAAGAATGCCTCTATCTTAATACTCCGAATTCTTTTACGATCGGGAAAGGACATAAGATTTTCATGGATTAGAAGTGCTGGTATTCATTTTTACAACCCCATAAAAGGGTTCAGTTTCCCTTCCCGCAGAAATAAAATATCAATCCCGTTTGCCCGGAAGAAAACACGTCGAATAGATTAAATAATAAACGAACTCGATATTCATGAAGTATATAATTCTTTGTGTTGCAGTCACAGGCGTCTTTTCGCTCTTCATTTTGGAAGGTGCTTCTGCCGGTAACAACCATTTCTTTCAACAGCCGGGGAAGGACAGTGTCCCGGTTTGGATCTTAGAAAAAGTAAACGTTACGGTAAAAGACCTAATGAACGGCGAAAGATTGGACAGCGTGTATGTACAGGCAGGAAGTAAAAAAGAATATACGAATAGCAACGGAGCTGTATCGTTTGACAGTATACCCACAGGGACCATAGTCGTTGCGAGCAAAAATGGTTATTTCGCACAGTCGAAAAAAGTTAAGTCCGGTCTTACTCTTCGTCTTGGAAGAAAAGAATCTGCATCGTCAGCAAGAGAATACAACAATGGCCTGTACCAACGGCCTTTTGAACATTTTTCCGGCGCTGCCACCGTTGTTAGCGGCGCTGAGTTGAGAAGGATTAACCCGATCAATTTTGCAGAGGCCCTAAAATACTATGCGCCATCATTAAAGTCAACAAGAGACAATAAGAATGGTGATGATCCCAATTTGTTACCTTATGTCAATATTCGTGGCGCTTATAATTTCCCTGCGTCAGCAACCATTGCAAATCGTTCGGGAATTGCCAATACAAATGTGCAGCTCAATCCCTCAGCCGGTGATTTTATAGCAGATAATATTGCTAATCCCAACCAACCGGTTGTTTTGTTAGACGGTGTACAGGTAGCTCTCCAAACAGCACTTGATATTGATATCAATCGCATTGACAAAATTGTTATCCTCAATGATGCGGCGGCAACCGCCCAATATGGTGTAAGGGGAGGCAACGGAGTGTTGCTGGTTCATACAATAAAACCACAAGCCGGTAATTTGCAGGTGACTTATTCCGGACAAGTGCAGGTGACTACGCCGGAACTGTCCTCTTTCCAGCTTCTGGACGCAACGCAGAAAGTTTATATGGAAAACGTCGCAGGTCTTTATGCTAACAACAGTGCTTTGTACAACAAGCGGTTGTACCAGCTAAATAAAGGCATTAATACAGACTGGCTTTCCATTCCTACACAAACCGGCGTTGGCACCAAACATTACCTGGCCATTGAGGGTGGTGATGACGACATCCGTTATGGACTTGATTTTTCTTACAACAATATCAAAGGTGTGATGAAGGGATCCAGCCGTCAGAATACAAATATTGGCGGCTATGTAAATGCCCGTATCAAAACAGTGAATATCACCAACTATATCTCTTACACAAGGTCAGACGGAACTAATTCGGCGTACGGAAGTTTTGCTGATTATGCAAAGCTGAATCCTTATTGGAATCCGTACGATTCAGTGAGCGGCAATTTCGTTAAGGTCCTGGAAGAGTATACCTACCAGGGAAATAATGTACGCACTTACAATCCGGCCTACAACAGCACCTTGTCTACCACCGATGAATCAATTTACTCCCGTTTAAGCGACCGCCTTTCCATGAACTGGAATCTCGGGAATGGCTTCAAAGCGACCGGCTCCTTAAGTTTCAACAAATATTCTGACGAAAGCAATCTTTTTCTTCCCCCCGGCCATACTACATTCTCAGGTTATACGCCGGATGATTTCTTTAAGAGAGGAAAATACAGCCAAACCTTCAGCGAATTTTTATCACTTGAAGGAGTGGTTAATTTACACTACAATAAAAAGGTTGGCCTTCACCAGTTCTATTCATCAGCCGGTTTAATGGCCATGGAAACCCGCAGCGAGTCGACAGGCTTTGAAATGACCGGTTTCACAAGCGATAAATTAACAGATGTTGCTTTTGGTAATGCATATTCCAGCAAGCGGCCGGAATCGGGAATGATTGTAACAAGGCTTGCTTCTGCTTACGGCAATTTTACCTATAGTTTTGATAACAGGTACCAGGTAGAAATAACGGGTAATGCAGACGAGTCTTCGCAATTTGGAAAGAACAATTTAGTAGCGCCACATTGGTCAGTAGGTGCAAGTTGGAATTTGCACCAGGAAAGATTTTTCCGGGAGAATGCAATTCTCAGCACCCTTCGTCTTCGTGGAAGCATTGGTACCACAGGCAACCTGTTCTATCAATCTTACTTGTCGCATACCAATTATGATTACTATACTGACAGGCAATATATCCAGGGTGGCAGCGGTGTGGGAACACGTGGTATAGGTCTGGGTGCTTACGTTACCAGCTACGCAAATCCCGACCTGGAAGCTCCGGAAACTGGAAAGCAAAACATTGGACTTGATGCCGGTCTTTTCCAAAACAGGTTGTTCCTGACCGTTAATGCTTATCGTAACAAAACAACCGGGATTGTTCTGCCAATTACGTCACCAACTTCTACAGGTTTCCTCAATTTTAATTATTACGACAACCTTGGTGCAATTGAAAATAAAGGAGTAGAGTTTGGCCTCAGTTATCGCATCATTAATAATGCGCAAAAGGGAATTGTTTGGTCGGTGATGGTAAATGGCATTCATAATGAAGACCAGATTCTCTCAACTTCCAACTATGTTGACTCGCTCAATATGGCAAACAATTCCTCTGGGATTGACCAGACAAGGCCGCAACCTCGTTACCGTGTGGGAGAATCATTAACTGGTATTTGGGCCGTTCGTTCACTGGGCATTGATCCAGCTACCGGGAAAGAAAAATTTTTAAAGGCTGACGGAACTGAAACGTCTGCCTGGAATGCCTCCGACAAAATTTCAGCCGGCAGCCTGTCGCCAAAATGGCAAGGTTCAATTGGCACGTCTCTTACGTTCAAAAATATTTCTGCCGGTATTTATTGCAATTATCAATACGGCGCTTCGGCATATAATCAAACACTGTCCGACTATGTAGAAAACGCCGACATCAACAACAACGTGGATGTAAGAGCGACACAAAACAGGTGGACACAGCCCGGCGATATGGTTTCATACAAACCTTTGTCAGTAAACGGTCTTGTTACATCACCTACTTATGTTACTACCCGGTTCGTGGAGAAAAATGATTTTATCAACTGTGCTTCCCTCTCCCTGGGCTACAGCCTTCCTGAAAGTATCGTTTCGAAAATCCGTGCAAAAAATGCAACGCTTGGTTTTGTTGCCAACAATGCATTTCAATCATCTACCCTGAAAGCGCAGAGAGGAATTTATTATCCTTTTCAACGTATGTACACCTTTTCTATTACAACAAGTTTTTAAACCTATAATCGATCCAGATGTTTCGTAAACTAAATATTGTTTTATTTCTCGGGCTTGCAACAGCGCTTTCATTGGGCTCCTGCAAAAAATGGGTGGATGTGGAAGCGCCTTTGCAGGTGAATGAAAATGAACTGCTCTCCAACGAACAAGGATTTAAAGATGTGTTGAACGGTGTGTACTTACACATGGGTACCCGGGCCTTGTACGGAAGGGATTTGACAATAGGAATGATGTCGGTGCTGGGCAGAAGTTACGATACGACTATCTCACCTGCTATTGGTAATTATTTCTACCAGTCGGCACGTTATAATTTCCAGGATGCAGAGCTAAAAGCCAGCTTTAAAAATATCTGGGACAGTCTTTATTTCTCCATTGGTAACCTGAATAACCTGCTGGCGAATGTCGAGACCAGGAAAAGCATTCTCTCCGGAAATGGCTATAACGCCATTAAAGGTGAAGCCCTGGGATTGCGTGCCTTTCTGCATTTTGATTTGCTGCGCATGTTTGCGCCATCGCCGGCAGCATCCGGCCTGAATGCATTGGCCATTCCTTATGTAACAAAGGTGACCCCATATGCTTCGCCGGTTTTGTCAACAGGCGGTATTCTTGACTCCTGTATCAATGACCTGTTGCAGGCCGAGACCTTGCTTGGCACTACTGAAGTAACAAGCTCCCGACTAAATCTTTGGGCTGCAAAAGGATTATTGGCCCGCATTTATTTGTACAAAGGCGACCTGGCAAATGCACAAAGCAAGGCACTGTCTGTCATCAATAGCAACCGTTTTCCGCTGGCTACTTCCAACTCCGATCTTATCTACACCAGGGAACATTTGTTTTCGCTGTTTAGTAATAATGCACTTGCACTTGCCTATAATAAAACGGTGCTGAATAACACTCCGCCATTAGGTTTTACAACTCAAAATCAAACCGCTTTATTTGTTACCGGCAGCGGATCAACTACCGATTGGCGGAGGGCATTTCTTGATCCATCGACTGGTGTAGCACTTGGCAATACCATATCGGCAAGAAAGTTTTATTCCGCCAACCAGGCAAGCCTCAATGTATTGCCCATCATACGGGCAACGGAAATGTATTACATCGCCGCCGAAGCTTCCAGTGCTTTGCAGGATTCATTGACAGCTACCAACCTCCTGGATTCTGTAAGAGTGCATCGCAACCTGTTGAAGTATACACAACCCGCATTAAGAAGGGATAGCATCACCGTTGAAATTGGTAAGGAATACCACAAGGAATTTATGGGTGAAGGACAAGTGTTTTACTACTACAAGCGCAAAAACCTTCCTTTCTCTTCACTGCCATATACGAAAGTGGCGATGGTGCCCAATGCCACTTATGTTTTTATAAAACCAGAATAATTGTTTGTGATAAAGAAAACTATGATCCAGTTGAAAAATAATACGGCCTTCAAAGGACGCTTTACCATTATCGCAAAGCTGTTGTTCGTCTTTGTTGTCCTGCTCAATGATGCCTCTCTTTATGCACAGAATAAAAACATCCTCGTGGTAAAGGGAGTTGTAAGAAATACATCAGACGAGTTGCTGTCAGGCGCCACTATTTTCATACAGGGAACAAACAAGTACGTTACAACCAAAAAAGACGGAAGCTTTGAATTAACGAATGTGCCGGATGAGTCTATACTTCGCATTTCCTACGTTGGACATACCAGTGCCAGCATTAAATTAAAGCCGGGCCAGGCAGATGTTTCCGTACGTCTTGTCCTTTCTGCCAATGTGATGGGAGAAGTAATAGTAAACACCGGATTATATAAAAGGCCGGTGGGAAATTTTACCGGTGCTACAAAAACATACAGCGGTGACGATTTGAAATTGGTTAATCCTTCCAATGTGTTGAAAGCGCTTGCTGCAATTGATCCTTCGATCCGGATTGAACAAAACAACATCATTGGTAGCGATCCTAACAAGCTGCCCGTTATCCAGTTAAGAGGTCAGAATAATTTGCCTATCTCAACGGATGCAGGCAACACTGCAACACCGGTCTCGAATGGTGACATCATGTCGAGTTACCTGTCAAATCCGAACCAGCCGTTGATCGTCCTGGATGGATTTCAAACTACGTTGCAGACCTTATACGACATGGACATCAACCGCATTGCCAACATCACGGTGTTAAAAGATGCGGCTGCCACAGCGGCTTATGGTGCAAAAGCTGCTAACGGGGTGATTGTGGTAGAAACAAGGCAACCGGCTGCGGGGTCAGTGCAAATAACATATGCTGTCAATACGAACATTGAAGTAGCCGATCTTACGTCTTATCACCTGCTGGATGCAAAAGGACTGCTGGAAGCACAGCGAATAGCCGGCGTTTATTCCGATCCGAATAACCACTTTAATGATTTAACATTAAAACAGTGGTATGATCACCGTTTACGGCAAGTGCAAAGTGGTGTCAATACCTATTGGTTGTCTCAACCGGTTCGGACGGGAGTCGGTATGAATCACAGTTTAAGTATTGGGGGTGGTTCAAGAGCTATCCGTTACCAGCTGTCGTTGAATTATAACAGTGCTGTTGGTGTAATGAAGGGATCAGAAAGGAATCGTTTCGGGTTGAACTATATGCTTTCCTACAACAACAAAAACATCCGCCTTTCAAACAACACCAGCCTGGGTTACAGTAAAGCCAACAATAGTCCATGGGGAAGTTATACTGAGTATGCAAAGCAATTCCCGTTTTTCAAACCATTTGATTCTGCTGGAAATGTTCTCAAGATATTTGAACCCAACAACACCAGTTTGGGTATTGCCGGAAACGCACCGGGTGGGGTAATGACCAATGCCGCTTACAACGCAACACTGAAAGTAAAAGATTACAGTAATTACTATAGCATCACCAACAATACTAACCTGGAATGGACGATGAGCAGCAACTTCAGGTTAAGAGGCGGTTTAAGCTTTGGTTCCAACTCTCCCGGCGCCGAACAATTTTACCCGGCCGATCACACCACGTTC
>DAINQQ010000171.1:12073-12415 GCA_036742645.1 Flavitalea sp. | reverse complement strand
AATTTACATACACAAAACCATATCCTGCCCCAAAATCGAATTACTATCACTGAAGCTATCGGCAAGCCTTGCCTGCCTGTCCTTTTCAATCAGTTCCAACCTCGTAATAATATCTGCATGAACAGGTAACAAATAATCGCATAACAATTCAAGGATAATTGCATTTTTTCTCCCAGGCATAAAATCGCGATATACACTCGATTCCATGGGACCGATGATGATCACGATCTCATCGACACCTTCATCAAATTCGATATTGCCGGTGGTGAGATCAACACCGAGAACCGATTCAGCGAGGCGACTTGACATGGTATCCTGGGGATGCAAGGGTCGCTGGTTTCT
>DAINQQ010000171.1:0-12063 GCA_036742645.1 Flavitalea sp. | reverse complement strand
GAGGCTAAGCTCAACCTTTTCTTTGAATATCATTTCCATAATTTCCTGGATCTTCGGATGATCATCACGGATATCATGAATGATTGGAATGAGATGTAAAAAAATATTGGCCTGTTCAGCAGTGAGATATTCGAATATTTCCCAATGGTCTGCGAACAATTGTACCAGGTCGTCATAATGAGTTCTTTTATCCAGCCGGTTTTCATACAAAGCCATTTCGATCCGCTGGTAGTTGATCGTTGCCTCAATTGGTAAAAAGAATTTTCGCGCATTCAGCTCTTCTTCACGCCGGCGTTTGATTGCTTTGATGATCTCCTTTTCGCTGCGCGCCGTCTTATGTGCCGTTGGATGGTGGAATAAAGTTTGAGGCAGCATATCATAGATGCCTTCCCTCGCCGCTTTAACAATGGTATATTCTGTATGATCCTCGAGTATCTCGGTTTCGACAATCTTCACATCATTACTGAATGTTCTTTTTAGGGAACCGAGCATTTGAACAAGTATTTGTTCCAGGCCTTTGCCCTGCTCAGCAATTTCTGCAGCGATTGTTTCTGCTTTAAAGTCCTCGTGGAAATTGCACAGTATCGTATGTGCAGAATCAGTTTGCATCATATGCCGCGTTTAATTCAATTCGTTCGTGTTTTTCAGGAGTACCCGGTAGTTGTTGGTGATCCCTGAACGTGCTTTCAGTTTCGATGTAAGTTGTGCACGTATCAGGTCCCAATCATCTGCTTCAATTCTGCCGGTGTCCACAGGAGTGAGAATAACATCAATGGTACGCCGAAAGCCTTCACGGCTGCCGAATGACATCTCGTAACCCTTTTTTATTTCGATGTTTGAAATTTTACCGCCGAGCTCATAATAACAAAAACTTCTTATATCCTCTTTAGTGATGATCCTGTTCCTTGTAAGAAGACCGTACCTGAAGGCATTTAATTTTTCCTCGGGCTGTAGTCTGTTTTTCCCGCCCATCGAAGTTGTTATTAGAGACATAGAGTCGGGAATAACCTTTACTCCCCTTGCCTGCTGCAATTTTGTACCTGCCCGCAGGTTATTAGCCATTGCTGCCAGAGTTGTCCAGTATTGCGCATACATCATATCCTGGCCTTCGAAAGGCTTTACGATAATATAGTTCGGAGTCTCTTCGCTGGAATTGATATAGCCACGTGTTTTCTGCTCCATTAAAGAAATCTTCTGGTTTAATTCTTTCAGCGTAGTAGCAATAAAGTCGTATCCATAAGCAGAAAACGCGGCGCTCTCACTACGTAATAACTCCAATAAGTAACCGATTAGCTCTTTTGCATTCCGGCTGTCGAACCTTTCAACGCCACCGTTCCGGAGTGTATAGGTTCCGTTTAGTTCCTCCTCTTTGTCCCTATAAGGTACGGAGCGATACTGCCGGGTTTCGTCGGTTAATGACCTGACGGTTAGAAACTGGTCGAGCATTTCGGTTCGTAAGGGGATTATATTGCTTCCGCCTTTTAAACGATATTTAAGATCAATCAATTTCCTGTTCATAACAGGAAATGCATTTGGGTAAACATTCAACTCACTTAGCCAGTCCTGCGGCATGGCAGGCGGGAAAGCAACCTTTATCCATAGCAGCTTTTCCTGCAATGCCTGCAGTTGTGCTTTGGCGAACAAGGTTTCGAAAACAGGCGGATAGGTTTCCTTACAATCCCTTAAAAGATTACTGCAACTTTCGGTAATGGTTATAAAGCTCGGGTCATAAAATGCCTTGATATCTTTTTCTTTTAAGGTGAGCAAATCGTAGTCAAGAAAGATATTATCGTCATTATCAGACAAGCCCGATGGCTGTGTATATTGAACGCCTGGCATTGTTTGTACTTCTTCTCCGTCGATATACCATTTTGTCATCGGCAAAAGCTGGACGATATCATGCGACAGTTTCGATTCAAGGTTTTTCCAGTCGAAACAGAACAGGAGATGTTCGAGGCTTTCCAGCAATGGATTTATTTTTAGTCCGAGCCAGATACTGCGACTATCAGTCGGCCTTGTATTCATCCTTGCAACAAACTGCCTGTTGAAAGCCGGACCATAAGAATATAAATTGCCACCTGCTGCAATATGAGTAACATGCACATTGAGCAATGTGACCGCATCTACAGGTGTGAAGTGAATGTCGAGTGTTGTATCAAGTTCTTCATTCTGCCGGGAAGATATCTTCCGTTGCGCAAAAAAGCCTGTTGTCTTTGTCAGGGTTTCCGAGGCCTCCACTGGTGAAGCATGCATGATGGCATGCGCTGGGTTTGGTGAAGTTAGAGAGTCAGGTGCCAGAAGATTTGCGACCTTCTCAAGGATTCTCACCTGCGTGTCTTTCGTCTCATTCCCGAGGTTATATAGTTCGAGCGACAATGCCTCCAGTATCAACTTGACGGCCGGGTCAAGATCTTCCGTGTTCTTAATTCCCCAATATGTCACCGCATGTTTCAACATCCGGTTTTTAATAAGCTCTTTGCTATTGTTCATCATAAGACTATTCATTCTTTTTTTATTTTAATCCATCGAAAGAGGACTTAAGAACATGTTCGTATGAAATTCAAATGGTTCACCGGTTTTTTGAATAATGCCGGTCACGAGGATATCAACCCGCTTTTTTATTTCAATAAAACGTTTTACAAGATTGAGCTTTTCAGCATCGGTGATCGCGACACTTACTGACAGATTGGAGAGCCGGTGTTCATGACTGGTAACCGAACAAAGCAATGACTGGCGCAATTTCTCCTCCCATAACCTCGCGCTGACAATCAGCTCAAAATCGAGGTCCCAAATTTCACATCCAAAGCTGGGATCGCAGCGGTGTTCGCCGAATCTTGTAACGATGATCAATTCGAGATTCGACTTGATGGACTCCACCAGATCGCAGGTTGGAAATTCATTCCCTTCCAGCACACGAGCAAAAGGCAGCGGCAATTTTAAATAGCGATTACTCATTACCATTTTATTTTATTTCACGACTAAGCATTTACCGGAGGCATGGGACGGCGCTCTTTAGTTAGTCGGAAAGCAATCACAAATCATAACAAGTTTTACTTCTTTTAAATAAACCATATGCTCACAGTTGCTCTGAATGAATCCATGAAATCTGCGGTTGAGATCGCACAATCGCTGGCGAAGGAATATTCGAACGAATACATGTACCCGGCCCATTTGTTACGAGCGCTATTACATAAAGAAGTCGGCTTAAAGGATTTTATTAATTCTATTGGAAAGGATGCCGGTTATATCACCGAATGGGCCGAGGTAAGAATGGATGAATATCCAAAAGTGGCAAAAGTGAAAGACAATATCAAGGGAGATGAGCGAGTAAAAGCAGTATTTGAAGAAGCCGACAACGTACGCATGAAGCTTGGTTTCGATTATATCACGCCTATCTGTGTACTTGCAACCATAGCCAAACCGGGTGTGGCTTTTAGCGGAGAACAACTGAAATCATTTCCAGTTAAGGAGAAGGAAATACTTGACCTATACATCAAAGAAGATCATATTCAGCAGGCGGTCAATGGAACGGCCGTCAATGCACCGTCGAACTCTACCACCTCTCTGTATAAATATTGCATCGAAAGGACAGCGCTCGCACGGGAGGGAAAAACAGATCCGATCATCGGGCGTGATAAAGAAACCCGCATGATGATGGAGATACTCTGCCGGCGAACAAAGCCAAATGTAATTGTAATCGGTGATGCCGGTGTTGGTAAGACTGCCCTCGTCGATGGTTTTGCCCTCGATATTGTAAACAAGAAAGTGCCGGCTCAACTCATGGATGCACTTCTATTTGAGCTTGATCTTGGAACGCTGATCGCAGGGGCATCCTATAAAGGTGAAATTGAAGACCGCCTCAAGAATATCATCAGGGAGGTAAAGCAATTCCCAAAAGCAATTCTTTTTATAGATGAAATCCATACCCTGCTTGATCATAAGAATGGCAGTATCGGCGGGGGTGCAGCGAACCTGCTTAAGCCTGAGCTTGCACGTGGTGAGATCACCGTGATCGGTGCAACCACCAATGATGAATACAGAAAATTTATTGAACCCGATCCGGCATTTAACCGTCGCTTTGAACTGCTTGCCGTTGGAGAGCCCGATATAGAAACTGCAGAAAAAATGCTTCACCGGATCGCGCCTCGCTTTTCGGAACATCACCAATTGAAAATCGACAATGAAGCGATCAGGGAGTCAGTTCGCCTATCGAAGAGATATTTGAAAGACAGGAGATTACCCGATGCAGCCATCGATCTCCTGGACAGGACCATGGCGGCTATCAAACTGATGGTTGATACCAACAAACAGGATCTCGCGGAACTTCAAAACGAGTTCGATAAAATAAAAAATAAACTGAATGTTTCCGAACAGGAATTATTCCACGACTATAAGTGGCTGAACGCAGTGTTGAGAAACAAGATCAGTCCCGTGTTATTAGGAAAACTTGAAAACACGGAGCAAACAGAAAAGTTTGAAACGTCTGCAGAATACAACCAGTTCTTAGAGCAAACTTTTATCAAGATCACAGAATTGACAGAGATCATTAAAGACAATGTAAACAAAGAGGACATTGCCGCTGTCATTTCGTATAAAACCGGTATACCACTCGGTAAAATCCAGGCAAGAGAAAAGGATAAGCTCCTGAACATGGATAGCTATTTGAAAAAACGGGTAGTCGGACAGGATGAAGCCGTAAAATCTATTTGTGCATCTATCCTCGAATCAAGAAGCGGGTTGAATAAAAAAGGCCAGCCGATTGGTTCATTCTTTTTCCTTGGCCCAACTGGCACGGGAAAAACAGAACTTGCAAAATCGCTCGCAGAATTTCTGTTCAACGACGAAAAAGCCATGATACGCTTTGATATGTCGGAATTCAAAGAAGAACATTCTGCAGCATTACTGTATGGCGCTCCTCCCGGGTATGTTGGATATGAAGAAGGAGGTATGCTTGTCAATAAGATCAGGCAGAAACCATATTCGGTGTTGTTGTTCGATGAAATTGAAAAAGCGCATCCTTCCGTATTCGATACTTTTCTCCAAATACTTGATGAAGGTCATATGCACGACCGGTTGGGAAAGGAAGGCGATTTTTCAAACGCAGTGATCATTTTCACTTCCAACATCGGCAGTGAATGGATCGCGAGCCAGGTGAATGCCGGCGAAGTTCCCAGCTCGAACAAACTGATAGAGATCATGGCAAAATATTTCCGTCCTGAATTCCTCGCCAGGCTCACAGAAATCGTACCCTTCACGCCGATCAATGAAAATAATATAGTCCGGATTTTTGAGATACAGATGAAAAGCCTGTTGGATGCACTGGCACAACAGGGAATTGAATTTAGCATTACAGACGAAGCAAAAAAATATCTTGCCCTGAATGGGTTCACACCAAAATATGGCGCAAGACAAATCTCAGGAGTGATCAGAAGCCAGCTGCGACGCCCTATATCGAAATATATTGTTAGTGGAGAAGTCAGGCGCGGAAATAAAATAAATGTAGGGATCGAGAATGACACTCTATGCTGGGATATTGGATAGCAAGAAGCGAAACGAAACTCACATATTAAAGAACCGATTATTATTCAGTTTTAAAAAAACAACTATGCCACAAGTGAAACCAGGGATAGCAACCACTATTCTTGCTCCTGATCCAGTCGGTGAAGGATTTGTAGAAATCTCACCCAATAAAACTCTGTTCATTCAAAAACTTACCAGCGAAGATCCGATTAGCCCGGAGATCGTACCAGGGCTTCAGACTGTGGAGCAGGTGTTTGATTATTTCAAACCCAATTGCGATGTTGAACTGGATAAAGAAGATGGTTCTACCACAAAAGAGAACTTTAGGTTCTCGGGCTTGGGTGATTTTGATATTAAGAACGTCACTCTTCAGAGTTCCTACCTGAAAGATCTGAGCGTTGAAAACGATGCTTACATTAAAACCATTAAGCAGTTGAAAACAAACAAATCTCTCCGCAACGTTATTGAAAATCCCGCAACCAGGGCAGCCTTTATCAGTGCATTGAATACGCTGGTGACAGAACTGGAAGAAACTCCGGGCACATAATCGCGCTTCACAAAAATAAACATCAGTAAAAATTGTAAAACATTCAATATGTCAACAGAATTAAAGGACCTGGCAGTAGAACAGGTAGCCCTGAAAGAAAAAAGTGCAGAGGAGTCAATGTCGCTCGACACCTCCCTTAAATCGCTGGCTAAGGCTGGAGGTTTTGATTTTCTTGAAGCAATTATCGATGGTTCTGACAGTATGAACCCTCTTCGCAAGGCCAAGAGGAATATCTTCCTTACCGATGCCAGCAAAAAGGAACAGCGGGAACAATTGAAAAAGAGGATGAAGTTATGGATAGACCTGCTTTCACAAAACACTTCCGTTTCTGAGATGGTAGACAAATCGGTTGAGCGTGCTGAAATCTCTGAACGCCTTCTCAAAACAAACCTGAAAAAAGTATTGACTGAAACCAGGCAACTGGAGCAATCATATCGTTCTGTGCACCTGTTTTACAAAAACACCGAATCCACCAAGCTGAAAAATGTGGGCATCATGAACGCGCCTATGAAGGAGCTGACAAACCTTGACGAACCTAAGTTCATTGAATATGTGGCAGGAGAGTTGAAAAGCAACTTCGATCGTCTCGATATGCGTCAGAACTACTCGCTGCTCGTGATTCCCGGATATCTCAAATCGAATACTATCCTCGATAAATGGGCGAAGATGGCTTATAACAACAAGGTAATGCTCGTAACAGATTTTGAGAATGTTGAAACACCCGATGATGTGCTTGATATGTTCACAGATGCAAACCTTACGGGAGGTGATCCTCATAAGGCAAATGTGCTGATGACCTGCAATTATATTGTAGGCAGGGGTAAGAAGACAGAGGTTGGTGAAGATGAAGACCTCTATGTTCCGGGATCAGCAGCATTGGCGGGCAAAATGTATTGCACAAAATTATCGCAACCGGTTGCGGGTAAAACATACGGCTCTATTGATGAAATTGATGCTGTACGGTTCGATCAGAAAAAAGGAGAAATCTCCGAGCTTGAAAATGTTGGACTGGTTCCACTAGTAGGTGAGTGGGGACGCGTAATGCCATTCTCTGCAAAGACACTATTCACCGGTGACAATCTTGGTATGCAAACTTATTCCGTGGTTCGTGTTTTCGATTTCATTGCAAAAGTGATTTCTGATTTCCTGAACAGGCGCGCTTTTGAATTATGGAACGTGAAAATGGAAAAGAACCTGCGTTCACAAATCGTGAAATTCCTCGACGGTATCCAGGGACCAGACAAGCTCATTGAAAAGTTCCAGATACTAAGGTTTGAAAGAGACGAAAATCAGAAAGACCATATATTTCTTGATATACACATAACTCCATTTTTTCCTGCAAAAAGCTTCCTGGTAAAATTAGACGGCTACAAAGGTGATGATGGTGAAGAATGGAAATCTGAACTGAAAGAAGCGAGCGGTAAAAAATAATCGCCCTCCGGATTTATTATCCTCTTCTGCGTAAACATTTCATATCTGGACGCTCCACAAAAAGCAGGGAAAACTTGAACCAGCGGTTTAAGTACCCTGCTTTTATATTGAATGTGCTTTCCCGTAACCTTCGTGCTTTTGTGACGCCAGAATTATGCGGTCAAGGGAGCGGCAAAGATTCAGCACGAAGGACATACCCGGAAAGGGGCAGTAGGACGTTAGCGAAACTTTTTCAAACAGCTTGTTCCCTTTTTTACCGAAACACCGACAAATCATAGCGATCGCGATGTCGACAGCCATTGCGTTTCGCCATCGAAGCTAATCACGCCATTTTATTTCAAACATTTCCGCAACCGCGATTATGGATGCCATAACAAACGATACCAATAAGTTTTTGATGATCCTGGGAATATCAGCAATGGGATTGTCGGCATTGCTGACAAAAATGATCACAAAGATCAAGGGCAGCTTTAAACCTTATACCAAATCAACGATCTGGTATTCGTTGATAAGCCTGATCTTCTTTGCAGTGATTGCATTTACGGCGCATCCAACCATATTTACTGAACCGAGTACCTTTTTAATTTTCTACCAGGCATATTTTCTCCTTTTTGGATGCGTACATTTTTATCTCATGCATAATATGCTGAGGTGGAGTGGAGACGAATCAAGCTTCTGGACCGAAGTTCTCTACACGGCAATCCTCGGAATATTCGGCAGCATAGCTTTTATCCTGGTTTACCGCTTTGTGAATGTAGAAGGAATGGTTTTTCTCATGGCCTCGAGCAGCCTGTTTTTCATAATCCCACTTTTTATTTATCACACATACAGAAAAGCGATTGGCATTCCGCCGAAAGTATTGAAGCAATGGGCATATCCCTTCCAGGAAAACATCGCCGAACCCGATGAAAGCAAACTAAAAAATCTGCTCGTCATCAGTTTCGAATTTCAAAAACACACATCCGACAAACACTTTACAAACTTTCGTGCGAAAGCACCGACCGATATGGAATTCGGACAACTGTTCTACTATTTCATCAATGACTACAACGAGCGGCATCCAAACGAAAAAATTGAATATGTCAGCGACCATGGGGATGTACATGGCTGGATCTTTTACAAGAAGCCAAGGTGGTGGTCGTTTCTCACCCATTACATAGATACTGACAAGACGATATTTACAAACAAGATCCGCGAAAATGATATCATCATTTGCAACAGATCACTGAATTAAATAGATCCATATGCGTGAGCAACAATTTCTTCCCGTAAACTGGACCGATGGAATGAAGATCAATAAATCGCATTTCGTATCGCAGGAAAATGCCCTCGCATCCCAGTTAATACAAACCGCGTCGGGGCTGCTTAATGATTATAATTATGGCCTCATGCCATCGCATGATTCAAGCCTGAAACTGTTTCTCAGTGTCGACAACCAACAACAGGTAAATCTCCGCATACAGCAATGCAGGGCGATCACCCGCGGCGGCTTTTACTTCCAGATCAATGACGACACGGGTATTTATAAAAGCGCATTGGTCGCAACGGTCCCAGACCTGTGCTTACCATTTGAACAACTGAAAGGAAGAGGGGAAACATTTTTTGTAATTCTTTCTGTGAATCCCTACGAACGGATTCCATACGGATCTTTTGATCCGGAGGAAGTGCCGGTTCGTATACCATACACGATCCCATCGTTCAACTTAAATCTTGTGCCAATTGATCTTGGGAGCAGCAACATTTCCGGCCAGTTTCACCTACCCGTTGGAAAACTCAGAGTGGATGAGCAGAGGGTGATGCTTGATGACAACTATATACCTCCCAGTTGTACGGTGAGTAGCCACGCTGAGCTTATGGCGATTCATGCCGGTCTTGAACAATTTTATAGCCGGATGGAAAGCTACGCCCTCCAGATCATACAAAAAATCCACCAGAAAAAACAGGTCAATGAAATGTCGGCGATCGTAGAGAAGCTATGTGAAACCATGATTACGATGATTGCGTCGCAGCTCGCAGAGATAAAGACACTTTGTCTCAACCAGTCGCCTGTATTTATGGTCAACAAAGTAGCCTCGATGGCGCGACTATTTAAAAATACACTTGACTACTACATTGGAAGCGGCAAGGAAGAGTTCATTAACTATTGTACTGAATGGTGTAATGTGAACCAGGTGGAACTGGAATCTTCCACCACGAATTTGTCGAACCATACGTACAATCATCTGGATGTTAATGCAAGCATTGATAAGGTGCTGCATTTCACGCGGACCATTTCAAACCTTTTTGGAAACCTATCGAGGCTCGATTATATCGGAAAGAAAAAGGATGCCGGCATTTTCGTACACGAGAAAGCAATGACATACGAAGCTGAGCAACCAGTGATCAAACGAAGAAGCTTTCTTGCCGATTAAGTATTTAAAAACACATAAATATTAGAACAATGCCTAACGTAATCAATGCATACGAACGCAACCAGGCCTTTATCAAATTCATGGCCTTTTTTTTACTCACAATTATTTCGATTGTTTGTGCAGTTTATGTGGACTTCAGGGGCCTTCCCCAAAAAAGACAGAAACTGTTGGACGAACAATTTGCAAACCAACGGTCGGAATCACAGGTACAACAACAGTTTGTGTTGCAAATGGAAAAGGCGAAGATCCTGCTCGATTCACTCGAAAAAAGTGGAAAAGACAGACTGAAGGTAGAAGCCGCATTGGCCGGAAAGTTGAACGATATGCAAAACATTAAGCTTATAGATACCAGCTTGAATGGCAAGCTGAATAACACAATCCTCGAATCATTCCTTGAATTGCAGCAGCTGAAAAAAGAACTCGGTGAACTAAGGATGTTGCCTGCAAAGCTGGCTGACCTGGATGCAAAGCTAAAGGACGCAGAAAACTCTCTCGACGAATACAGGAGTCGCCCACAGCAAGTACAAGAGCAACAAAATTATTAAACAGCCAGATCTAAAATTATTGTTATGAAGTCACTATTTCTCAAAATCATGTTTTTACTGACTTTTCCATTCTGCATGGCTGGAGAAATGCGAAAACATGACGTTGACCGTACGAGCGAGTGGTTCAATGACTCTCTACATAAAAGAACTTCGAGTGTCTATCTAACAGATAAGATAACCACGAACGATGACCGCAATATCAAATCAAAAGCGGAAAGTGTTGTAAAACGTTTCATGAACCTGTTGAATACTATTGCAACAGGGCTGGATTTGGAAGTGCCAGAAACGGAAGGAATCATCCGCAAGAGTTATCTGCCGGTAGAGAGTAAAATCTTTTATGACTCGGCCGTAGTAGTAGTAGATGATCTCAGGAAGGTTGAACCCATCTCACAGGCAAAGGAAAAAGCAGCACATAGCTACCTGAGGGACTTTGAAATTTTCTACAAGAAAAGTGAAAAGGCATCCGTGTTCTTTAGCAATTTCAAAATCTCAAATGTCAAAAAAGGAAATTACCTGTATATCAAGATCACGTATGATTGTTTGTTTGGAAACAAATCAAAAATTTCGGACGAGCCTTATGGTGTCCAAAAGAGAGTCGCTGAACTCAGGATTGAAAAACTCAACAACAAATGGAAAACCTGGATCATCGATGTTCACTTCCTCGACTCGCTTGATATCGTAGAAGCTAACAAGAACGATATAGAAGTAGTTGATACGCAAAAATCAAACGCTGACAGCCTGACGGCTGATAACGACCAGGAGAATTTCATCGTTGCATCAAATACTTCGATGGACCCTGCGCAGAGGGAGGCGCTGCGCCGGCGGAATGATAGTATTCGGACATACATGGCATTCCGGACCCTCATTGATTCGGGTAAACACTCTTTAAATAAAGGTCAATACATTCTCGCTTATCAATTTTTCAATGAAGCCGAAACGGTAACAAATGGTTCCAACGGCGTCATCCGGCAGGCAGATGTGGACTTCTTACAGACGATGATCAAAGAAGCAAGAAAGAATATTGCGGATGCGCATAGAACACCTGAGGAGATTTTTGCGAGCTGTATGCAGGATGCAGCTCTACAAAAAGGCTTGCGCAACTATGATAAAGCGCTAGAAGCTTACTCAAAAGCAATCGCAATCAAACCGGCCGACGAAAATGCAATACAGAAAAAAAGAATGCTCAGCGCATTGGTAAGCTCTCTTGCCGGCATGGAAGCAAAGTATACGGCGGGAAAATATAAAGACGCAATCAACGAATATGATAGGGCTATCAAATCAGATCCCAATAATTCAGACTATTATGTCGGCCGTGGAAAATGTTACGAGAAAACAAGGGAACCCAAGAAGGCAATGTCAGATTACAAACGCGCGATTGAACTTGATGAGAACCATTTGCAGGCTTATAAAGAGAAAGGGAATCTTCATGAAAAGCAGGGAGATTATGCAAATGCGATCGCATGTTATTCCATTTGCGCAACGAAAGACAAGAATGATGTGGCCAGTTTTGTCCGCCTGGCGAATTTGAACCTTCTTGCAGGAAATCAAAATGCTGCCATCACTGCACTCGAGAAAGGGATTACCAGCAATTCCTCCATAGCGGTTCTTC
>DAINQQ010000170.1:0-12440 GCA_036742645.1 Flavitalea sp. | reverse complement strand
AAGCCCGTGGTTGGATTTATTGCAGGACAAACTGCTCCTCCCGGCCGCCGCATGGGACATGCCGGAGCCATCATCGGCGGAGCCGACGATACCGCGGCCGCGAAAATGCAGATCATGACCGAATGCGGCATTCAGGTAGTTCAAAGCCCTGCAGATATTGGAGGAACCATGGCTGGTACGCTAAACGGCGCGAACAAAGGACGCTAAGGGCCGCGAATATGGGACACGAACTAACACGAATAATAAACAAACTAATGACAGAAAAAGCCTCCCGAGTTGGGAGGCTATTTTGTTAGTGTTAATTAGTGTCCATTGTTCGCGGTAATTCGCGCAGCATTAATTCGCGCGTCTAATATAATCGGCAAGTTGCTCTTTACTGTTGCTGTAAGAAAGTGCATCATAGACCACGAAATAATTTCTTTGGTCAGTTGTGTACCGATATGCCAGCTTCGCAATTTCCACCCTGTTATTTTCAAAAGAGAAAAGCTGCATCATATATTTCACCTGCTCGCTCGTAAAATAATTGCGGTCGATGATCTGCCTTGCGAGGACCAGCCTCGAATTTTCTGAATATTCTCTCCTGAGAGTCTGAACGATAGAAGAGAAAGATTGTTCAGTTACAGGTCTGCGGCTATAGTTGTCATCATCATTTCTGCGGTCGTAGCGATCGTTGCGGTCGTTGTAACGATCATCCCGATCGTTGTTACGCCTGTCATTACGGATTGCAGTTTCATTAAAAGTCGCTCTTCCATTTCTGTCGATTGTGATTCCTACAAAATAACCCGGCCTGACATAAACGTTCGAAGAATAAATCAGCTGAGAGTTGTTCCCCCAGACATTTCTTCTTTGATTTCTTTTCAGGCTAAACACTTTGACATTATGCGAACCAGGCTGCAAGCTGTTAATAACAACCGAATTGTCATTGCTTTGATACCTGTTGTTGTCGACCATAATCTCGACATCTTTGTTGCCGACAACTGTGATGCTTAATTTACTTTGCACAGGAGCTGCAAATGAGGCCAACGAAATAAAAATGGCCATGAGTAGTGTAGAAGTAGTTTTCATTTTTTTTAAGTATTTAATTTTAACAATCGCTTGGAAAGCTTTCCGCGCTCAATTGGTATATGGAAGAAAAAAAATGAACGAGGTAAAAAGCGGCTTGGCTAATAATTAGTTAAAAGGTCTTGTGATCTAAAGAATGAATTATCACGTGTGACTTTACTTGTGTAAAAAACGTCTTTCTTGCATCTCTTATTCGTCTTCGTAATGTTTTATGCTCGGGGACAAAACAAAGTAACTTTAATAACAATTGTATAATCATGTTCCTGAAAAAACTGTGTTTACTGGTTTCAAGTTGCCTTACTCTATCCGTACTTATAGCCCAAAACAAGGACGATTACAAGTCGAACTGGAAGAAGGTTGATTCGCTGATCAATAAAAAGGGATTGACTGAATCAGCGCTTACAGAAGTCAATAAGATCTATGCGCTGGCGAAGAAAGAAAAGAACGATCCACAGATCATAAAAGCATGCCTCTACCGGATGAATCTTCAGCAGATGAGGGACGAAGATGCAATCGAAAAAAACATTGCAGACCTTGAAAAAGACCTTGCAACAGCTACAGAGCCTTCCAGTTCAATCCTAAACAGCATAGTGGCGGAAAGCTATTGGAACTATTTTCAGGAAAACCGCTGGCAATTGTATGATCGCACACAAACGATTAATTATAGGAAAGAAGATATCGCCAGCTGGGGAATAGACGATTTTCATCGAAGGATATCTGAACTCTATCTCGCGTCTGTAAAAAATGAAAAGCTGTTACAGCAAACAAAGCTTGAACGCTTTGATGCGATCATCATTAAAGGAAACACCCGCCATTTACGGCCTACGTTGTTTGATTTGCTTGCACATCGTGCTATTAATTATTTTAAAAATGATGAACGAAACCTGAACAAGCCGGCATATGCATTTGAAATAACCGATCCAATTGCTTTTTCAGAAGCAAGCATCTTCGTCAATCACGAATTTGTAACAAAGGATTCCCTTTCTCTTCATTTCAAAGCGCTACAATTATACCAGAGAGTAATAGAATTCCATTTAAAAGATAGTAAACCTGATGCATTGATCGATGCAGATATCGACCGGATTGAGTTCGCATATGCGCACGGCGTAATGGCGAATAAAGAAGAATTATACCGGAAATCGTTAGAAAATATTACGACTTCCCATGTAAGTTTACCAGCGGCCGCACAAGCATGGTACCTTCTCGCTCAAATACACGCCAACAAGGCCAGGAAATATGATGCCTTACGGGATACAATGTATCGCCTTGAATGGCTTGCGGCGAAAGGCATCGTGGAAAAAATAATCGCGACTCCCGGAAATAGCGAAGGCAAAGCTAACAGTCAGAATTTGCTAAACGAGATCCTTCAAAAAGAACTAAACTTCCAGGTCGAGAAAGTGAATGTTCCTCAACAACCATTCAGGGTGTTGCTGAATTATAGAAATTTTACTCAGCTGAATTTTCGCGTCATAAAATTGGATAAGGCGACAAAGGAAAGATTAGGTAATGATGTGTGGGATGAGGATTACTGGAGAAGATTGTTGCAACTTCCTTCTACTAAAAATTTCTCACAAGCACTACCGGATACCAGGGATCATCAGAAACATGCTGTGGAGGTCAAAGCCGACGGCCTGGCTGTTGGTGAGTATGCACTGGTGGCAAGTGTGAACAACGATTTTAGTCTTTCGAAAAATCACCTGGCTGTTCAATTTTTCCATGTATCGAATATCGCTTATATCAATAATGGAATGGAGTATTTCGCAATACACCGCGAAACAGGTCAGCCTCTTGCACAGGCAACCGTACAGGTGTGGCATCGTACCTATGACTACACAAAGCAACGATACGCTGATAGTAAAGGGGCGACTCTTGTGGCAGATAAAAATGGATATTTCAAAATACAGCAATCCGAAGCCAGTACACGCAACAGAGATAACAGCATCAGGCTGGAACTAACTTATACTAATGACCGGCTATTTCTTGACGATTACACTTACCATTATTTTCCCGGAGAACGCAATCCTGAAAACAAGCAAACAAAAAATACATTCCTTTTCACCGATCGCTCAATCTACAGGCCTGGACAGATAGTGCACTTCAAAGGGATTGTTGTTGATAAGCATGACAGGGAAAGAGAAAGCAATATCTTACCCAATTGGAAAACGAAACTGGTATTGTACGATGTAAATGGCCAGAAAACGGATTCCGTCTCTGTCACCACGAACGAATTTGGATCATATGCAGGTAAATTCGCCCTGCCCGCAAATGTTTTGAATGGTACATTTCACATAAAGGACGAGGGCACGAATGGTATCATATATTTTTCGGTCGAAGAATACAAGCGCCCTAAATTTTCTGTTGAGATTAAAAAACCTTCAGGTACCTACAAGGTGAATGATAGTATTGATATAATCGGAAATGTGAAAGCATATGCGGGAAACAGTATCAATGAGGCGTTGGTTAAATATCGCGTAACAAGAAAAGTGATGATGCCTTTTTGGAAGTATGGATACGGACAATATATCTGGCCACCACGTCCACTGGAACAAATGGAAATTGCAAACGGCGAAGTTGCTACTGATGCTAATGGAGAATTTATTGTAAAGTTCAAAGCGCTTCCCGACAATACAATAGACAAGAAAGGCCAACCCGTGTTTTATTACGAAGTAAGTGCTGATGTCACGGACATAAGTGGAGAAACGAGGAGCGGCGCAACAACGGTATCTGTGGCTTACCAGGCGTTGCAAATGAACATCATTATTCCGGAAAAAGTTCATACGGACAGCATTCGCACAATTAAGATTTCAACAACTAACCTGAATGATATTTTCGAGAAAGCAAATGTCACCGTAAGTATTTACTCATTGAAAACACCCGACAGGTTATTCCGCCAGAGGTACTGGCAGCGGCCAGACCAGTTTGTGATGACAAGAGAAGAATACTACCAACTATTCCCTTATGATATTTATAGTGACGAAGATGATGTAAGTAAATGGGCAAAGCAGGAAAAGGTTTTTGAGAAGACGGATACAACGGCGGCTAATTCGCAATTTGCAGTTGGCAACTTGCAGTTGAAGCCGGGTTGGCATGTAATTGAATCCATCACAAAGGATAAATATGGCGAGGAAGTGAAAGCCATTAAATATGTTCAATTATTCAACACTCGCATCGTTTCACCTGCAGCCTTTGGAAGCATAGAAAGCGACAAAGCTTTGGCCGAGCCAGGAGAAAAAATATCGTATCGCATAAGCACCAACCTCGACAATGTATTTATCATCCATGACGTCGCGGGAGATACGACGAGGCAAAGAAATTTCATTGACCTTAAGAACAATCAGGCAGATCAAAACTATGTTCTTCCTGTAACTGAAAAAGATCGCGGGGGGATTCACCTTACTATGGCTTTTATAAAACATAACAGAGTGTATGCTGACAACATGCATGTAGATATTCCCTTTACAAATAAACAATTAAATATTTCCTTTGAAACGTATAGGGACAAAACACTTCCGGGAAGCGATGAAAAATGGAAAGTGAAGGTCAGTGGATATAAAACTGATAAGGTAGCGGCGGAATTATTGACTGCTATGTATGACGCTTCACTGGATCAATTTAAAACGCATAACTGGCAGAAACCTTCATTGTGGAAAAAAGTTGTTGAAGCGGGTAACTGGGGTGGACTCAACAACTTTAGCGCTGGTCAGTCTCAGGAGAAACATACTGATGGTATCGAGTACAAAAGTTTTGAAAAAATATATGATGCAATCGCATTTCTTCTCCATTACTACGAGGCTCAAAAGCGTACTTCAGCCCAGAAGATGGACCGGATGGCCGAAGCACAACCAGCACCAGTACGCGAACTACGAGGAGCCGCAGCGGGAATACTTGTAAACCAGAACAAAGAATCAAAGGTAACCAATCAGGTTGCAGACACCGCCGCTCCCCCGACTGCTCCAAAGCCTGATGCTTCTATAGGATCAGCTGTTCAAATCAGAAAAAATTTCAACGAAACCGCCTTCTTCTTTCCTGATTTAAAAACCGACACAGCTGGAAATATTGAATTCTCATTCACCATGCCCGAAGCATTGACGCAATGGAAATGGATGCTGTTGGCGCATACAAAAGATCTTTCGTTTGGCCTGAATGAAAAAACAATCATTACCCAAAAAGAATTGATGGTTCAGCCAAATCCTCCGCGTTTCATGCGTGAAGGAGATAGAATGGATTTTAGCGGTAAGATTGTAAACCTTTCCGGTAAAGAACTAACGGGCCAGGTTGAGTTGCAACTGATAGATCCCTCAACAAACCAACCGATAGACGGTTGGTTCCGCAATATATTTCCCAACCAATATTTTACAGCAGCCGCCGGTCAAAGTGTTCCTGTAAACTTTTCGATTGAAATTCCATTCCAATACAACCGCCCCGTTACCTACAGGTTGATCGCCAGTTCTGGTCACTTGAAAGATGGTGAAGAGATGATGCTGCCAGTTGTGAGTAACCAGATGCTTGTTACCGAGAGTATGCCTTTACCAATGCGTGGCAACAAGAACAAGCAATTTAAATTCGAGAAGTTATTGCAAAGTGGAAGTAGTGAAAGCCTGGCTCATCATGCTATTACGGTGGAGTTCACGAGCAATCCCGCCTGGTATGCGGTACAAGCTTTGCCTTACCTGTTGGAATATCCTTACGAATGCTCTGAACAGACTTTCAATAAATTTTACGCAAACGCGCTGGCATTCAAAATCGCCAACTCATCGCCGCGGATTAAACAAATTTTTGAACGCTGGAAAACCGCTGACACCGCGGCACTTCTTAGTAATCTTCAAAAGAACGAGGAATTGAAGTCAGTCTTATTGCAGGAAACACCTTGGGTGTTGCAAGCGCAAAACGAAGCGCAACAGAAGAGAAATATCGCGTTGCTCTTCGACATGGTTCGCATGGGCAATGAACTTGAATCATCATTGAATAAGTTGCAGGAAATGCAAACACCAAATGGAGGTTTTGTATGGTTTAAAGGTGGCCCGGATGACAGGTACATCACCCAGTATATACTAACGGGTCTAGGCCACCTGCAAAAGTTGAATGCAATTCCAGAGAGATCCAGAGCAAAAATTAATGCGGTCATCAAACAGGCACTGGTCTACCTCGATAAGAAATTGAGAGACGACTACGAGTACCTTATCAAACAGAAAGTGAAACTCGAAGGCAATAACCTTGGTTACCTGCAGATTCAATTCTTGTATATGCGCAGCTTCTTTGCAAACAACGGCGTGGGTGGAGAAACGCTCAAAGCGTACACCTACTATCGAAAACAATCACAACAATTCTGGTTACAGCAAAGCAGGTATATGCAGGGTATGATTGCCCTGTCCTTACATCGTACAGGTGACATTCAGGCTGCAAAGAATATTACAGCGTCGTTGAAACAGAATGCCCTGGTCAGTGAGGAATTAGGGATGTACTGGAAGGATGTTACCAGCGGGTACTACTGGCACCAGGCTCCGGTTGAAACACAATCTTTATTGATAGAAACCTTCACTGAAGTAACGAATGATAAGAAAGTGATCGAAGATCTCAAGATCTGGCTGCTGAAACAAAAACAGACGCAAAACTGGCGAACCACAAAAGCAACCGCTGATGCCTGTTATGCTTTGTTGTTACAAGGTAATGACTGGTTGACAAGTACTCCTGCGGTCACAATCGTATTAGGTGACCAGACGGCAAAAGACTCTGATCAGCCGGCTGAGGAAGGAACCGGGTACTTCAAGAAAATCATTGCTGGAAAATCGGTAAAGCCTGAGATGGGAAACGTCGAAGTATTTATCTCAAACGCAGCAAGCAATACAGCAATGCCATCGTGGGGTGCGGTTTACTGGCAGTACTTTGAAGACCTTCACAAGATCACAACTGCTGCGACTCCGTTGAAACTTAGTAAAAAGTTATTTATCGAAAAGAATTCTGATCGGGGGCCAGTCCTTCAACCTGTAAACGAAGGAGAAATATTGCAAGTGGGTAATAAAATTAAAGTGCGTATTGAATTAAGATCCGACCGCGACATGGAATATGTACATATGAAGGATATGCGCGGCGCCTGCATGGAACCAGTCAATGTGATCAGCCAATATAAATGGCAGGGGGGACTGGGCTATTATGAAACAACAAAGGATGCGAGCACAAACTTCTTTTTTAACTGGCTTCCAAAAGGAATATATGTGTTCGAATACCCGATGTTCGTTACGCATGCTGGTACCTATAGCAATGGCGTTACAACCATTCAATGTATGTATGCTCCCGAGTTTACAAGTCATAGCCAGGGAGTTAAAGTAAATGTAGAGCAAAGATAGCCTCAGGGCATGCCACGGCTCGGAGCCCGCGGCATGGCTTCTACTCCCTATTTTTGCACAATGCACGTTGACCATCTTATCATCGGCCAGGGAATCTGCGGAACTTTTCTAAGCTGGTATTTACAAAAAGCAAACAGATCATTCTTCATCATAGACGAGGCACGGCCAAATACGGCCTCGCGTGTTGCGGCGGGCATTATCAATCCAGTCACCGGAAGAAGAATTGTAAAGACCTGGATGATTGATCAGTTAATACCCTTCGCACAGAACTCATATAAAGAATTGGGAGCGGCATTAAACATAACAGCAATTCAACAAAAAAACATCATCGATTTCTTTCCTACGCCGCAAATGAGGATCGCATTTCACCAACGGTACGCGGAAGATAGCCAATACCTTTCCTTTCCCGCAGAACAAACAAAATGGAAAGAGCATTTCAATGATGATTTCGGATTTGGTGAAATAGGTCCATGTCTGTTAGTTAATCTTTCCGATCTGCTGTCAGCTTACCGTACACATTTACATAACGCGCTAACAGAGGAAGCATTCGATATAACTTTACTACGCCGCAGTGAAGAAACTATAACATACAAAGAGATTACGGCGCAATCAATTATCTTCTGTGATGGTGCGGCAGCTAATACCAACCCGTATTTTAACGTTCTTCCTTTTGCACCCAATAAAGGCGAGATATTGTGGATAGAATGTACCGATCTGCCGAATAACAATATTTTCAAATATGGTATCAACCTCGTACCATGGAAGGAGAATGTTTTCTGGGTAGGCTCGTCTTATCAATGGGAATTTGAAGATGAGTTGCCCAGCGCTGCTTTTAGGGAAAAAACGATTGCAAATCTAAATCGATGGTTAAAGGTTCCGTTTAAGTTGTTAGATCATAAAGCTTCCATCAGACCGGCTACAATCGAGCGAAGGCCATTCGTAGGTTTTCATCCTGTTTATAAAAATGTTGGGATCTTTAATGGCATGGGTACGAAAGGGTGTTCGTTGTCACCATATTTAGCCAAAGAATTTGTTGAAAATATCGTGAATGGTGGGCCACTACAGCCTGATATCGATATAACCCGCTTTAAAAATATTCTTTCAAAAAACAATTACAAAGTTGCCGAAAAGCAATAATCGGAGCCGAAGTCCCTGGTGGTAAATACATAATTTGTACTCGGGCTTGAATTTTTTTGCCACGAATTCCAGCGCCTTGGAAGAGATGATTTATGGAGACAACATCCAAATCAGGAAGTCTTGCCACGAACGAAACAAGGGCATTTTCTGTTGTACAGAATTGCACGGATGAATTGGTTGTGATTCGTGCTATTCCTGGCAAAAAGCTCTTATAATGCCCTCTTCTTTGTTCAACGACCGGATGTCAAAAAAAATCCATACTTTTTTGTCCAAAATGATAAATGATTATTCCAGGTCGTAAAAATTTGTTCTAACAGCTAACAATGTATTTATGAGTTCAAAAACATATTCAATACCTGAAAGATTCAGGAAAATCGAAAATCTCCATATTTTAATGTGGTTATTAAAGGATCTATGTTGGGCGATGTTGTGGAAGCCATTAGGGATTGTAATGCTAATCCCAACATTTACAATTGCTGTTCTTATTACCTGGCAAACGCGTCATCTTAAGTCCGAATTATTCCATAACCTCGCAGTTACCTTCTGGATTTGCGCGAACGGGTATTGGATGATCATTGAATTTTGGGGCTATGATGAAGAGCTCAGAATTTATACTGCCATCCCATTTGGAATTGGATTATTCTTTATTGCAATTTATTATCTGGTTATTCTTCCAAAAGAAAAAGGCAGGGTGGTTTCGATACCGTCGCCTGCATCCGATCAGAAGTAATTGGCCTGATGAATGTTTCAAGCCACTATCCCAGGTTGAACAATTTTTATCTTATTGATGGGATCCTGCTTGAGAATGATTTTTATCGAAACCGAAGTATTAAATCGAGATCAAACTCTTCCGTAAGTTCAAGGAGCGTATAAAGATTCGTAGAGGGTTACAGGTTATTACTTATGCTGCCATTTTTTTACTTGTACTGATCACGATCGGATCCTGTCTTAATAACTTGCTGATGGCAGCGTACAGGTCGGGTAACTCGTGGCGAAGTCGAATTGGGTTCTCGAAGAATATTTCAACACACACTGCCCAGAATTCGTGGTAATTTGTTCCTGCATAATCACCAAGAATATTCTTCTGCCCTTCCTGCATCGAATTAAAAATGGGGCGGGCAACTTTAGAAAAGTTTTTAAACTCTTTCTTGAAGTGTTTATCTTCTTCGGTTTGTGTTATGAAATTTACATACGCTAACGCGTGTCCCATCTCATGAAGGCCAACGTTACAATTTGGCGTCAGTCCTTTTACCCCTTTCATGAAATTATCCCATGATAAATAAATGCCACTGTGATCTACGTGACCCTGGAACGGACGAGAATAAAAGCCATAGTGGTAATCATCCTGCAACACATATATATCCCTAAAATAATTGAGCATGTATTTATCTAACCCGAAAGTCAGTTGAACAGATACGGCACTGACCAAAATGGGCATCTCAGCACTTTCAGTAATATCTATGTAATGGAAACGCTTTGATTTCTTGAAAAGATACGTCCTGAACAAAAATTTTCTCTGGTCTTCCAGGTTCAACCGGGTGTAAAATTTGAGGTATTGTGATATGACGGAATGATAAAAGGTTTCCTGGGAAAGGAAGTGCTTATACTGTTGTTTTGTGGCGATACTGGCAATATAGTTACTAACAGGGCCATGAATAACGACCACCCCCAGAACGAGTAAAAGGATGAGTAAAATTTCCATAAGGGTCCATTTTTCTTTTGTGAATCAGGTACGTTGAGGTCTTAACACGTCTTGGATTCGAAAAAATGGTTTATAGGAAAGTGGAGTCGCTTAGAATTTATGGGAGTTCTTCACAGAGGGGATGGAATCACTTACAAAATAAACAGAATTTTTTAAAAATGAAATAGCGTCCCTAAAATTGCGACACCCATTTTAATGTACATTTGCCGCTCTCACAGATAATGCGTTGGCCATTAAGCGATAATGCCCAACAGGTTGCTAAAAAAAAGAAATATAGAACTATGTACAGGACGCACACTTGTGGTGAATTGAGAATAAATCATGCAGGTCAGCAGGTAACCCTGGCCGGATGGGTTCAAACGATCAGGAAGTTCGGAAGTATAAGCTTTGTGGACCTACGTGACCGGTATGGAATCACTCAATTATTATTTGGAGAGGAACTAAATGCCCTGTTAGCCGCGCAACCCCTGGGCAGAGAATTCGTGATACAGGCCACCGGAGTCGTCGCGGAAAGAAGCGATAAAAATCTACGCATTACAACCGGGGAGATTGAGATCAAAATTTTCTCGTTTTCAATATTGAACAAGTCTGCAACTCCTCCCTTTACGATCCAGGATGACACAGATGGCGGCGACGATTTGCGAATGAAATACAGATTTCTTGACCTCCGCCGGAACCAGGTGAAAAGGAATCTCGAGCTACGCTATGCAGTAAACCGTGCGGCAAGAAATTATCTGCATCAACAGGGCTTCATGGATATTGAAACTCCGTTTTTGATAAAATCAACACCAGAAGGGGCCAGGGATTTTGTAGTACCCAGCCGGATGAATCCCGGACAATTTTATGCCTTGCCCCAATCGCCGCAAACATTCAAACAATTACTCATGGTAAGTGGTTACGATCGGTACTACCAGGTAGTAAAATGTTTTCGCGATGAAGATCTTCGGGCAGATCGCCAACCGGAATTTACACAGATAGATTGTGAAATGGCTTTTGTTGAACAGGAAGATATTCTGATGATGTTTGAAAGCCTGATCAAACATATTTTCCAGGAGGTTAAGGGGATTAGTTATACGCGAACAGTTGAACGGATGACCTGGGAGGATGCCATGTGGAAGTATGGCAATGACAAACCCGATATTCGTTTTGAGATGAAAATCCTGAATGTTAAAAAGCCTTCGTATGTCTTTTCCAGTAAGCAAGATCAGGCTGAATTAATAAATGATGCAGGATTTAAAGTGTTTGACGATGCTGAAACTGTGTTGGCGATTTCTGTTCCTGGTTGCGCAGAATACACGCGCAAACAAACCGATGAGTTAACGGAATGGGTGAAGAGACCCCAGATCGGAATGAAAGGGTTGGTATATATAAAGCGCAATACTGACGGGAGTTACAAAAGCAGCGTCGATAAATTTTACAGCGAGGAGAAACTGAAAGCCATTGCTGAATCAGCCTCTACAAAACCGGGAGATCTCATACTTATCCTTGCAGGCCCGGAGGAACGTACGAGAAAAGCAACGAGTGAACTGCGACTTGAAATGGCCGAAAGGCTGGGCCTTCGCAAGAAAGATGATTTTAGGTTGCTATGGGTGCTTGACTTTCCGCTTTTCGAATACGCTGACGAAGACAATCGCTGGGTAGCACGTCATCATCCTTTTACTGCACCCAAGCCCGATCATATACAAGTGATGATCAACAATAATCCCTTGATCGAAAATGCGGCTGAATACCTATCCCATCCCTACGCCAATATAAAGGCCAACGCGTACGACATGGTGCTGAATGGAAATGAAATTGGCGGAGGTTCCATTCGTATTTTCCAAAGGGAACTGCAAGAAAAAATGTTTGCCGCGCTGGGCATGAGCGAGGAAGAAGCTTTGCACAAATTTGGATTTTTATTGGGCGCCTTCGAATATGGAGCACCGCCACATGGTGGCATCGCTTTCGGCTTCGACCGGCTATGCGCAATTTTAGGTGGCAGTGAAAGCATCCGCGACTTTATTGCATTTCCAAAGAACAATAGCGGCCGCGATGTTATGTTGGACGCCCCGGGCACGATTGATGAAAAACAATTGAAAGAGCTTCAGATAAAATTGGATTAAGGCATCCCGAATGACACGAATTAATTCGTGGCAATTCGTGCAATTCTGTACAACAAGAACATGCCTTTGTTTTCCTTCGCCACGAATTACACG
>DAINQQ010000169.1:0-12476 GCA_036742645.1 Flavitalea sp. | reverse complement strand
AAAGCCATCGCTGCCGCTAACCAGGCTTTGGAATATATCCAGGCTGCACAAAACAAGGACCAGTTGAATCCACACAAGGGAGAAGCACTTGTTGCACGTGCCTATTCGCATTTCATGTTGGTTACTCTCTTTGCAAAAGCATATGATCCGGCTACTGCTGCATCTGATCCGGGTATCCCTTATGTAACAGCTCCGGAAAAAACTATCCTTGCACAATATGAGCGTAAGACAGTTGCCTATGTTTATGAAATGATTGAAAAGGATCTGAAGGAAGGCTTGTCACTGATCAATGACCAGATTTATGGAACAGCACCAAAATTCCATTTCAATAAAAAAGCTGCTGCTGCTTTTGCTACGAGGTTTTACCTGTTCAAGCGTGATTACAACAGTGTGGTAAATTATGCAACACAGGCACTAGGTACTACACCCACTGAAAGCTTGCGGAACTGGAATACGACACTTACCAGTCTACAGTATTACGAACTGCAGGCAGAATACACTAAATCATCTGAGCAGGGCAATTTGTTGTTGCAGGAAGCGAATTCCATTTGGGGAAGAGCGTATCCATCGATTCGGTATGGCTTAGGTCAGGATGTTGCTAACAGGTTATTGTTGTCGCGCAATGTGACGGGCTGGATATATGCGTATGATCTGTATGGCGCGAGTCCTGAAGTTTATAATATACCTAAGTTTTACGAGCACTTTGTACGGGAAAATTTAAATGCGAACTCAGGTCAGCCTTATAACACGATCCCGTTATTCACTGGTGAAGAGGCTCTTTTAAACAGATCTGAAGCTTTTGTGCGCCTTAATAATTCAAACGCAGCCATTAACGATATGAATGCGTTTGTCAGTAAGAATATTGATTCGTACGATCCTGCAACTGACGATGTGAACCTGCAGAAAATTCTTGCTTATTATGGCGGCTCAGCTACCAACGCCATGATCATGGCGGTGCTGGATTTCAAACGCGCATTTTTTCTTCATGAGGGCATGCGATGGTTTGATATCTTAAGATTGAAAATTCCTGTGGTACACATGACAAAGGAAGGTCAGCGAATTGAACTGACGCCCGATGATAAGCGTCGCATACTACAGCTGCCCCCATTGACAAAGCAGGCAGGATTGGAACCAAATTCACGATAAATAGTTACACCAATTTTTGAAAAAAGAAACGAGTATGAAATTTCTAAATAAATTATTGCTGATAAGCTTCGTGGTTTTGACAGTTGCTTCCTGCAAGAAAACAGAAGACCTGGATTTGCCGCAGCCTGTCGGTTTGGGTGGCGACATAGTAGCGCGTAATGCCATCGACAAATGGCTGCTTGACAGCCTGACGACGCCTTACAATATTGCGGTTAAATACAGGTGGGATCCGTGGGAACTGCAACTGGATAAGACCCTGACGCCGCCCGATGAAAGCAAGATCATCCCTGCGATGACGGCCATCAAACGGGTATGGATAGATCCTTACAATGCCGAAACAGGAAGTGATCTTTTCATCAAGAAATACTCCCCCAAACAATTGGTACTGGTAGGAAGTGTTGAATACAATTATAATGGTACCGTACTACTGGGTCAGGCAGAAGGCGGAAACAACATTTCTTATTTTGATATCAATCAAAACTTCGACAAGAACAATGTGACTTCTATTCAACGCATGATTCAAACCTCGCATCACGAATTCGGGCATATTCTACATCAAAATGTGTTTTATCCCCAGGATTTTAAGTTCATCTCATCGAATCTCGGCCTTCCAGGATTTACGGCAACCTGGTTTAACGTGTCCCCAGACGAGGCGTTGCAATGGGGTTATATCACACCATACTCTATGGCGAGTTCAGATGAAGACTTTGTTGAGATGATCGCTAACATGCTGATGCTTGGTAAAAGCCGGTATGAAGAGCTTGTTGCGTCGACAAATACAACTGCACAACAGGCATTGCGCTCCAAAGAACAAATTGTTGTAACCTACATGCGCGATGTTTGGAACATTAATTTTTATAGTCTTCAAACAAGAGTTCAGGCGGCATTGAATGCCCTTGTGCCGCCACCGTCGATCCATGATGCGTTCGGCTTTGGTAAAACATACGGAAGAGCAAGCATGAATCCAACTTCGCCGTTGATTCCTCAACCCGCTGCGTTTATGACGATCTACAATTCCACGAAAACAGGATTGGCTGCGGTTGGCGGCGCCGGAAGAGTGCTCGACTCTTTCGCTGTTATTCCTAATTCAGCAGCTACTTCATTAGTAAGAATATATTACAGGAATACCGCAGGAAATGCTTTCCAGGCGAACTATCAATTTGGCGTTACGAAAGATGCAGCTAACGTTTACACCTATACTTACCAGGGTGCTGACGCAAATGGAGGTGTGATTCAAACCGGGGTAACACCATTGCTTAACTATTTTTCAACCAATAAGTTTATATTATCATGGTATCGTGATCCAAGCGTTTCCCTATATCCGAGGATACAGTTCACACCACAGGCATCGCCAGGGACATATTTCCTGGCCAGGCTTTTCTAACCAAATTATTAAGTAGCAATTATGAAACAAGTACTGAGTTATATATTCGCTTTTTCGGTTATCCTCAGTGGATGTAATAAAGACACCGACCTTCTTTTTGATAAGTCGGCGGACGAACGTATCACCGAAACCCTGAACAATTATCAATCGGCGTTATCGCAAGCTCCCGGCTGGAAATTATTTGTGTATCCTGCCGGATTGCAAAGCCAGGATATAGAAGTTGGTGGACTTACGTACTATGTTAAGTTCACAGCCGACAATCGCGTAACAATGGTGTCTGACTTCGTTATTACTATGGCTGATGTTCCAAAGGCAAGCGGTTACCGGTTAAAAGCCACACAACGTCCCTCCCTGATCTTTGACACCTACAGTTATATCCACGTTGCGGCAGATCCAGATCCAGATGTTTCTTTCAGTCCTACGCAGCAAGGAGGTTTTGGTTGGGGAACAGATTTCGATTTTTCTTTTACTGACGTTACACCCAAAGACACTATCAAACTGAAAGGAAATTTTAATAACAGCGACGCTGTCCTTATTAAAGCAACACAGGCAGAAATCGATGCTGCTTTTGGAGGCAGATTGGGTGATATAATGACATTCACATCCGACTTCGTAACGAGTACCCCTTTTCTCTCCTTCCCTGCATCGGATAACTCGAGAATTGGAGTTTCGCTGAATTTTTTTCTTTACATCATCAACTTTAGCTACTTAACCTCGGGAAGCCTGGTGACTGTTTCAGCGCCTTTCAGTCATACCACATACGGTCTTCATTTCAAGGAACCTGTTTCCGTCGGCGGTTACGTGTTCCAGGATTTGTATTGGGATGATGTAGCGAAGCTTTATTATATCAAGGTGGGAAGCGGCCGGGTGAATATTACTGGTTCTACTACACCATTATTTCCCCTCCACGTCGTACTCGGAAAATCTATCACCACGTTCAGCGTTCCTACCACTCCTTTGGCGGGACAATCACCTCTGTTTACCACGAGGTACGCCACTGTGAAAGCAAATCTAAAAACAAGTGGCTATAATCTCGATCTTGGCGTGATGGATTTCATTTTCGATGACGCGAGCAAATTGATGGCCTGGAATACAGCTGTAACCCAAAACGGAATCCCATTCGTAATACAATACGTATATTCTTATACGCTATCAGGCAGTGGCATTGCGAAATTTACCCGGGTTTCCTCGAATGGTAACGGTGCCCTTCCAATCGTTGAAGCCAGCATGGCCCCGATCATGAGTTTTATTGATAACGACCAGTTCAAAATGGATTATTTCACTGGTTCAAGCCCGATACTGGGACAATTTATCAGTCAACAAAATTCTACATTCTTTTTTACAGGAAACCTTCAATAATAAGTTCCGAATACGTATGCAAAGAAAGGAAGGCGTTCGAAACATCTTTCTTTTTTGTACTAAATTATTATTCGAAAATGATGAGTAGCGCCTGATTTGAGCTGACCGTTTTATGCTATATTTATAGTGATAATATATCGGATGATTAATCGTTCTTAAGTAACTGCTTTCTATTATTAATAATCAAATTTAATTTCTTATGAGAAAGACATTTTCTACTATTCCCTCTGCCTTTCTGTTGGCAGTTGTACTATTCTTTTCATATTGTGGCAAAGACGGAGATACGGGACCGGCTGGCCCTGCGGGACCGGCGGGACCAGCTGGTGGACCTGGGGCGCAGGGACCGAAAGGCGATACTGGAACCGCCAATGTTATTTATTCAGCCTGGCTGGATGTTACATATGCTCCTGATACCATTCAAACTCCCCCTAACATTATTGACACGATTGGTTTCTTTGCGAATATTGCTGCCCTCAAGCTTACTAACGCAATATTAAACAGCGGAGAAATCAAAGTTTATATCAATGTAGGGACGTCAACAGCGCCGATCGTGTTCCCGCTGCCTTACTACGATGTATATTTTAATTTGAACATCAATCCAACATTTTTCCTTCAGACAATACAGCTCTATTCAAACGGAAATATTTCCACATTTACTTCGGGTGGGGTTAAGCGAAATCAATATCGGTATATCCTGATCCCCGGAGCAGTACCAGGTCAAAAAGCTCCAAAAGTAAATTGGAATAACTATGACGAAGTGAAGGACTACCTTGGGCTTTCGAATTAAAAGAAATTGAGTCTGACGGTCCCCATCTGACCAAAATGATAGAAGTGAAGAAATGATAACTTCAACTTATTGTTTCCTCACTTCTATGTTCTTTATTTCCTTTAGCCGGTGTAAAAACTCTTCCTCCCTGTGTACAGGAACGCCAACCAGGAAACGGCAAAACAATTGCATCTCCTGCTCGAAAATTGAACAATTAAGTTGTTTTGTAATTGTCATCACAGTGTTCACCTGGGTATAATCAAATTGTAAGTTGTAGCTGATCTCTATCGCCTTTTGAACAGTTGGAGTTACCTGTATGGCAATCGACGCTGCACTCTTATAAGCGCTGATCAATCCAGGGACACCTAGTAGCGTACCTCCAAAATATCGAACTACTACAATTAAAATATCAGTTAGTTCCTTGCTGTCGATCTGTCCAAGTATCGGTTTTCCAGCCGTGCCCGAAGGCTCGCCGTCATCACTCACGCGAAAATTATTCTTATCCTTTCCCAGGCGATAAGCAAAACAATGATGGGTTGCCTTCGGATGCTCCTTCTTGATCTCATCCATTTTAAGTTTGAACTCGGCAACGGTTGTGATAGGATATGTATAAGCGATGAATTTGCTCCCCCTGTCTTTATACTCAGCAATCCCCGATTTTTCGATCGTATAGTAGAACTCCTTTTCTTTCATTGTAGTTAGTTTATTTCAGCCTTCCTCTTTGTCTTCTTCATGTCTTCAGTTGTGTTCTTTGTGAACCCATTGATTGCATGATCAGGGAGGTCATAGTAGACACGACGGAAAACAGGAAGGACACAAAGAAAATCCATTATTATCCAAATGCAATCAATGCTATCGCGCCCAGCGATAACACGATACCAGCCCAGTTTAGCAATGACAATTTTTCACGGAAAAAAATAAATGCAACGACCGCACTGAATAATACGATACCCATGTTATTAATTGGAATAATGGCAGAGCTATTTGCGCTGTACATTTTTAGTACCCGCATCAGGCACCATATTGAAAAATAATTTGGAACCCCGATCGCTATTCCTCCAACTATTGCCTTCCAGGATAATTTTTGCTTTTTTTGTGCAACAAGAATTGCCAGTGCGATGCCCCCGACCGAGGCCGCAACTAGAAAAGCAGTGATCAGGTAATAATCATTGTTCGATCCATTCAAAAAAACGTGTTCAACATATTTGATCATGGTATCGAGCAAGCCGCTTCCAATAAAAAGAATTATGGGAAGAAACCAAATTAAAAATCCTGATGAGCCACCGCCTGAACTTGCAGAAGGCTTGTAACAAGTGAGAACTACAGCCACCAACGCCATTATTATTCCGATCGTTTTAAAGAGTGTGTTTTCTTCATTGTATAGATAGACTGAGAATATAAACGGAATTACCAATGAAAGTTTATAGGCAACTGATGCAACAGCGACGCCTATCTTCTGTGCAGTTGCCGCTACAAGATTAAACAGCAGCACAAAGACGGTGCCCATAACCAATGCCCAGGGAAACCATTTTTCGCCTGGTGTGGACCGGTTGATGGGAAAGCTTCCATTGACTATCCATCCTGTAACAACACAGGTGAAGTAGTTAAAAACAATGACCTGAAGATTATTTATGCCAAATTTCTCTACAACCTTAAAAGAAAGTGTTAACCATGAACTGAAGACGATACTGCCAATCAGGTAAAGCATTGATGGAATGTACGATTTACGATGTTAGATGTACATTGTGTAAATGATTTGCGAAGTAATGAATTTGATCCGACATAACTTCGTCCTCGCGCACAAGGGTATGATTATTTAGCAAAGGAGAAGCAAGACCATCCGGAACGTGCAATCCGGTGTTGGTGATTATTCTTGCTTCATCCCATAATCCTTCATCGATAAACGCTTGCAGAAGTTTTGCACCACCTTCAATCAAAACGCTTTGGATTTTTAATTGATATAGAGCATGAACCATTTGTTGCACAAGGCTTACATCATGAGTTACCTGGTAAAACCCAATACCGGCAGATGTCATCGGAATAGTGAAATCGGGCAGCTCGTGTTGTCTCGAATTAAAGATGATTGTGTAAGATTTACTATCATTAAACATTTTTAATCCTGCAGGCAGTTTAAGATCCATATCGACAACAAGTCTTACCGGTGATTTGCCCGGCCAATACCGGTTTGTTAAATCTGGATCATCCATCAATGCCGTATTTGTGCCCACTAAAATAGAAGCTTCTTCACTCCTCCACTTGTGAACTAACCTATTGGTATATTCATTACTAATGTAGAACCGTTTATTTTGAACGTCGCCGAAAGATGACCTTTTGGAAGAAAATCCGCTGGAGGTGGGCGTCGCTGCGATCTTTCCATTTTGTGACTGTGCCCATTTTAAAACAATATAGGGCCGGTGCTCTATGTGAAACGTAAAAAAACGTTTATTAAGCTCACGGCATTCATTTTCCAGCACTCCGGTTATCATTTCAATGCCTGCCGCCCGCAACTTTTCTATACCCTTGCCATTTACTTCGATGAAAGGGTCGCGGGAACCAATCACAACTTTCTTAATATTGTTTTTAATGATCAGGTCAGCACAGGGAGGCGTTTTGCCGAAGTGAGAGCAAGGCTCTAATGATACATAGAAAACCGACTCGGGAATCAAATCCCGGTCATTTTGGTTCACGGAATCGATGCAATTTACCTCGGCATGCGGCCCGCCATAATATTGATGATGTCCCTCACCGATAATCCTGTTATCGTGCACTAACACAGCACCTACCATCGGATTTGGGGCGACCTTACCGGCAGAGAGAGCGGCCAGGTCAATGCATCGTCGCATGAATATTTCGTGGGCGGCGAGTGATGAGTCGTGAATGGTCAATGGTGCGTGTGAATTTTTATTCGTACAAATATAACTGAATGATTTTTTTGCCACGGATTCCAGCGTCTTGGAGGAGATGATTTATGGAGACAACATCCAACCCAGGAAGTCTTGCCACGAGTTAATTCGTGATAAATTCGTGCCGAACGCAACAAAAAGCATTTTCTTGTTGTACAGAATCCTTGACAAGCTCAGGACGCGGATTTAGCACGGATAAAAATCCGTGTCAATCCATGTAATCCGTGGCTGTCATATTTCACGAGAGCTATTTCTTTAATAAAAAGTGGCGTCAAGATTTCTTTTACAAATCATCGCCTTTACATTTACATTTATAAATGACCATTCACGAAGCGCAGCAGAGGTTAATTTTTCAGCTGTATGACATTTACGATAATAGAGAAGCCGCTAACATTGCCGACCTGGTAATGGAAAATATTACTGGGTGGAAAAAAATCGACCGCATCCTGAACAAACAGCTCCCTCTGCTACCCGATAAGGTTGAACTGTTGGAGAAATACACTGCCGACCTTCTCTTGCATAAACCCCTTCAATATATTTTGAACGAATCATGGTTCTTTGAATTGAAGCTATTCGTGAACGAACATGTCCTGATACCAAGACCCGAAACGGAAGAACTGGTGGAGTGGATTCTAAGCCAAGTCAAAAGTCGTCGAAAGCCAAATGAAGGCACTGAACTGAGTCGTCTTGCAATACTGGATATTGGCACTGGCAGTGGCTGTATTGCAATCGCATTGAAGAAACACTTACCATCGGTAGAGATAATTGCTTGTGACATCAGCAAAAATGCTTTGGAAGTAGCACAAAGAAATGCACTGGATCTTGAGGCTGATATTGGTTTCTTACATGTAAATTTTTTAGACGATACCCAATGGCAACAGCTTCCATCCTTTGATATTATCGTAAGTAACCCGCCCTACATTCCGTTAAAAGGTAAAGTAGGCATGCGTCCTAATGTGGTTCAATATGAACCGCATCTCGCATTGTTTGTGGAAGACACAGACCCGTTGATTTTTTATAACGCCATCGCGGAATTTTCAAGGGAAAAATTAAATGTCAATGGCAGCATTTTTGCCGAAATCCATGAAGAGTTAGCAAATGATGTAAAGCGAGTATTTGAAGAAAGTGACTTTGGAAATATCGATTTGAGGAAGGATATGCAAGGAAAGGATAGAATGATCAGAATAATGAAGTGAGTCGAAGCCGTTAATGCATGATATCGTTTCAGATTCTCCACACACGTAGCGCTACGGAGTCTGGACTGGATGTCACCCCTGCTCTTGATCTATTGACACGCGTTGGTACATTATATAACTTCTCTCCCCCTCTTTTTTGCAATATGCAACCAGGGATGAATTTTTATCAAGGGTAGAAACCACTGGGTAACTGGAGAAAACGTTATCCGGTGTTATAAAACCTGTTTTGACGTTCGTTCCCTCCGCTGTTCTGATTTGCAAACCAATTCTTTTATTCAGTTGATTAAGATGAGCAACAGCTTCATCCCATACAACAATCAATGCTCCATCTGCGAACGACGCGAGTTGCGGATGCCGCCCTACACGGCTGATGCTGTCGTATCCCGTATAACTGGTCCCGTTGTCTGTCGTTTTTGTATAAAAGCTGCCAGTTTTTCCACCACCTGTGAACCATGCGAAATGTAATCCTTCTTCATTCTCTGTCATAGCAGGACCCGTATGTGGGCAGCCGTTAAGCACCCAGTGATCATCATTGATCTGCTTCGGTTCGCTGAATGATTCTCCTCCATCGATTGAAACAGTATGCACCATATCACGGATACTGTCCTGTATAATTCCACGGTACAGCATATGAATGTTATTTTTTCTATCTACGAACAACTCGGTTCTGCAACATTCACAACATGGCTGGCTGATCAGTTTTTCATTTTGAAAACCATCGCGGCCATTCGTGCTGGCGAAATAAAGTGCAGCGCCATCCTTTGCAGTGGTTACACGATTATCTAGCCAGATAATGGCAACCTCTCCATTCCCGAGCAACGCAACATCGGAGTAACGTTGATCATAAGCCGCCGTATCGCTAACCAATGGTTGAGCTTCGGTCCAGGTTTTTCCATTATCGAACGATTGTGCGTAATTTATCAAACCTGAAAATTTGTTCAATGGATTAGGATTACTAATGCCCCACACTGCCAAAATTTCTCCAGAAGGCTTGAAAATGACCTTGGGAATGTTCTCAGAATGGGCGTGTATGTTCACACTGGAAGGAATTGTAATTGGCGATCCAAATGTTTTCCCTCCATTCTCTGAAACCGCATAACAAAAAATCGCAGATGAATCGCTCAGATCCCGAACCCAACTCAATACGGTATTTCCTTTAGTATCTCGGGTGAGGTAGGGGGATGTTCCTGGCAATGAGTCTACCTGTATGGGCGATGATGGAGTAATCTGAACGGAACCTATATTTTGCTTACAGGAAACAATGCCGGCCAGAGAAATTGCGAAAACGAGAATCCCAATCTTGTTCATCTTAATGCCCTTTGAAAAGGTTGTTAAAATTGTATGAAAGCCCAATATTGATATTTCGTGGCTCGGCTAATGTGTAGCTATAACCAAACGAACTTTTACTAACGATATTTGCGTAATAGTTGTCCAAAGCGTTTAAGGCATTCACCCATATCTCCAGTCCTTTCACCTGATATCCCGCTCTGAGATTTAGAACTGTATATCCACTGTATTCAGCGGTGTTCTTAGGATCCACGAAATAACTTCCGACAAACTGAAGTTCAGCCCCCATCCGCAGGCCTTTAACGATTGCAGGTTTATACCATATCTCCGCATTATACATCCAGTTCGGAGCGCCATTCATATCGTTTCCGTTATAGGACGTACCCTTCTCCACATACTCAACAAACTGATGTTTGCTGTACGCACCACTGAGTCGCAATGAAACCGTTTTTGTGGGAGTAGCCGTGATTGCGAGCTCGATTCCTTTGTGTAGAGTTTTTCCTGCATTCTCGTTGGCTGTAGAACCATCATCCTGGCGCACTGAAATGATCTCGTCCGTGCTGTTCAGTTTGTACAAGCTGATGTCTGCGCTTAATTTGTTTTTTACAATTTCCATCCATCCTCCCAGTTCATAATTATATACAACGGAAGGATCAAGATGAGGAACCTTAACGCCGGTATACATCTCAGTCACCTGTGGTGGAACGAAGCCTTCACTGTAGTTGGCATATATTCCCGTTCTTGACGAGAAGTTGTAGGTAAATCCAATCTTAGAACTTACACGGGCAAAGCGATTCACCGTATCAGAAGAGCCACTGAATGAACCTGCACTCAGATGATTATTAAATCCGTAGTGGAACTGGTCATATCTTAACGAAGCAACAACTCTTAGCTTTTCAACAGGACTGAATTCAATGTTTAGGAAACCCGCATAATTGTTGATACGTGTACTGTAGTCTGTTAGTGTACTATCCATCGATTGATAGCTTACATATTTATTGGCGATGGTATCTTTCTTTATACGGATATAGTTTGCGTTATATGTAGACGGACTTACATCGATATTTATTCCGCCAATTATAACAGCTTTTTTCCAATTCAATTTTTGCTTGTGCTGCGCAATCATTGCATAGCTATGAAATCGGTTGTCGTTAATCTCGCCGTGAGCAAGAGCTTTATTTCCTATCCAGGCCGAGCCCTGTTTCCTGTAGTCATCTTTGATGCGGTATGCCGGATTTTGTTCGATCGTATTGCTGCGATAGATAACCGACACGGAGGTTTTGCTGTTATCACTCCAGCTTTGTGTTAGTGTTGAATGGTACCTCAGTGCATCAACCTTACGATATGTAAATGTTTGAGGGTTCCTGAAAACTTTGTTTGCGAACATAGTGCTGTCAATCCCTCCTGGCATATCACTGTAATAATTGACCCAGGTAACGCTGTTGGAGAGATTGGTTTTGTCCGAAAACCGGTAATCTATCCTGGCCGTTAAAGTTCCTTTGTGAAAATCACTAAATTCCATGTAATTATTCTTCTTGTCCGCGTAATATCCACTGATCACTACACCCCATCTGCCTGAACTCATACTGGTTTGCAAATCGGTTCGCTTATAACCTATGTCATTTCCCTGTACAGAAAGTTTCAGCGTTGGTATTGCTGTCGGCGCCTGGGTTATAAAGTTCACCACACCACCAATTGCTTCACTTCCGTACAACGATGATGAGGGACCTTTTATAACCTCGATGTTCTTAACGGTGGCCATATTCAGTTCAAGTAAGGCATTGTGGTTGAACAGCCCAGAAGTGCGAACAGGTATGCCGTCTTCAAGATACAGGAATAAACTTTTTGTGGTCATCGGCTGACGAATGCTCATCTGATGTTGCTCATTACCGAGGTTCACCATGTATACACCACTCACTTTATTCAGCACCTGGTCGATTGAAGTGGGTTTTGCGTCCTGGATAGTTTTGGCCGTTAGACTGGTGATGGCTATGGGAGCCTCTGACCGTTTGGCGACTTCCCTATTTGCCGTAACTACGACGCCCTGTAGCAAAGATTGGGAAGGCTGTAAGGATATTACTGACTGATTTTGCTCTGCTGAAAGAACCTGTGATGCATACCCGATATAGCTTACTTCTATCTTTTTACAATCAGGGCATGGCATTTCGAAATATCCGGCCTGGTTAGCTGTGCAGGTTTTATGACATGCGAGATCTGCGCATTTGATTGACGCGCCGCTCAGCGGTTCATTAGTAACAGCATCGACAATTTTTCCTTTCACAATCGTTTGACTATACGTGATAGTGCTTGTCAGGAGAAGTACTATTGAAAGCAGTTTAGTAAGCATAAAACTTTTTTTTAGGGAAATGTTTATGCAAATAAACTCGCGTTTGGAGTGGATGAAAAGCCTGGAAAGAATGAATTGACAGATTGAC
>DAINQQ010000168.1:0-12537 GCA_036742645.1 Flavitalea sp. | reverse complement strand
GAATTAATTCGTGATAAATTCATGGCCAACGAAACAAAGGCGTCTTCTTGTTGTACAGAACTGCACGAGTAGCACTAATTATTTCGTCAACTCGTAACGTGTCTTTGTTGAAGGATTGGTGGCGACAAAAACGGAAAACCAGAAACCGCCCGTCTAGTTATTCGGATGCTTACACTCGGACCAGTAACTGACGATGAGTGAAAGTGTATCGCGAAGCTGCTCGAGTGTGTGATTCTTTATGAAAAATCCCTGGACGGTGAGGTCGTATGCTTTCTTCACTGCATCGCGGCTGGCGTTAGTAGAATAGAAAACGAATGGAACACTTTTTCTTCGGAGGCGGTGATCCGCATTAATTTCCTCCCGCAATTCGAGTCCGTTTAACTTGGGTAAATTTATATCACACAGAATTAGAAACGGTTGATCGGATGTTGTTTGCAGGTATGTAAGCGCTTCAAATCCATCTGAAAATAATAAAAGCGTGTTCGATACTCCAAGCGATTGAAGTACTTCTTTGATGATTTCCTGATCGTCTATATCATCTTCGACAATAATCAGCGGACCGTCTTTTGAGTTCATACTATTCTAAGAGTTATCATTTTTTTGTCGCTGATATTTGTAGCTTGGAGTTGCTATTCGTTTGGCCACGAATTCCAGCGTCTTGAGAAAGATGATTTCAATACAAGCTGGCACAGGATCTTAACACAGATATTTTTAAGAATTTTGATTGCGACACAAATTCAGTTGTAGAGCATATACTAATTAGCACCCAACCCCGCTAGTTTCCAGAATTCTGTTTCACCGGCAATATTATGTGAAATTTCGATCCCTGGCCAGGTTGTGATTCGGCATACATTTCTCCCTCGTGATTGATGGCAATTTTGCGACATAGAGCAAGCCCTATCCCGGTCCCCGGATATTCATACTTGCTGTTCAGTCGTTGAAAAATGGTGAATATCTGTTCTGCGAATTCAGGATTAAAACCAATACCGTTATCAGTTACAATAATCTCTACATGCGACCCTTTTCGTAGGTTCCTTTCATTCGCTTCTTCCGCGGGAATAGGCCGCGACGAAATTGTGATCACAGGCGGAACGCTTGAAAATTTTAGCGCGTTGCTGAGAAGATTATGAAATAACTGTTCCATCTGTAGCGGAATTGCCTGGATCACCGGAAGTTTATCAAAATGTATTTGTGCTTTCTTCTGGGTAGCGATAAGGTCGAAGTCGACCATTACGTCTCTAACAATCTCATTCAGGTCGGTTCGAACAAATCTCCGGTTCGAGCGCGATATTCTTGAAAAATTCAGGAGGTCATCGATAAGCCTGGTCATTCTTTGGGAAGAAGTGGCTATTTTTTCAATATATGTTCTTCCCTCTTCGGGTATTCCTTCGGCATGCTGCTGCAATTTATCGGAGAAGGTCATGATCTTCCTGAGGGGTTCCTGCAAATCATGACTGGCTACATAAGCGAATTGCTGTAATTCACTATTTGAACGGGAAAGCTCTTTGTTGGCTTCCTGCAGTTCGCGTGTACGATCCTGCACCTGGTGATCCAGCTGTTCAAAAAGGACTTTTTTATCATGGATGTCCGTACATGAACCAATGTACCCAGTAAAGTGACCGTCCTCAGAAAAGGTTGGTTTACCCATGCATAATCCCCATCGATATTCTTCATCATTGCGACGGAATCGCGCTTCGATCTCGAAGGGTAGTTTTTGGTTAAAGTGTGACGTGTACTGTTGCAGGACGTTTTTCGAGTCCTCGCTATGTATGAAGTTCAACCACCCATTACCTGTTACATCGGCTGCAGTGGCGCCGGTATATTGCAGCCAGGTGGAATTCACAAATGTCCAGTTTTGACTAAGGTCAGCCATCCAAATCATCACCGGCGCATTGTCGGCCATATTACGAAACCAGGTTTGCCGTTCAGCCATTAATTTTTGCGCGGCCCGGTGTTCGGTAATGTCTTCAATCGCCATCAGGATCACCTCCTGCCTATGCATCTTCTGAATTATTTTTTTCGCATTTAACAACATTATTTTTTCGCCAATTGCAGGGAAATTGTGTTCAATCTCGAACCCTGCAAAGCTGGCATCATTATTAGTTACATCATCCAGTAATTGCCGCAGTTTTAAGACATCCCATTGCCGGTTGCCCAATTCAAACAAAGTGTGACCTTCGGTTTCCTGTTCTGTTACTTTGAAGATCTGGTAGAACGCTTTATTCGCTAATTTCACGCGAAGGTCTCTTCCCAACACGATCACAGCCTCACGAATAGTATCCAGAAGAGCCTCGGCGTATTCATATGATTCCGCGAGCTGTTCATTCCTTACCTGCAGCTCGCTATTAATAGTCATCAATTCTTCGTTCGTCGATTCCACTTCCTCTTTTGATGTTTCCAGCTCTTCATTGATGCTCTGCAACTCTTCGTTGCTGCTTATAATCTCTTCGTTGGCCGATTGAAGCTCCTCCGTGCTTGCTTCCTGGTCTTCAACGATTGATCGCATGTCGTCCCGAACAGTCATCAATTCTTCCTGCAGCTTCCTGATTTGCTCATCCCGGGAAAGGGAAGCATTTGGATCGCCGGCTACAGGGATGTTTTCTGTAAATAACACGAGGAACAATCTTTCCTCAGTGTCCGATTTTAACGGGACCACTTCTATTGTGACCTGGTGCACAGTGCCTTTGTGCTTAATCTCCAGCTCCGATTTTTTAACCTTCTGACCTAATTTGTTTGCTTTATGGATTGCATTGCGCAGTTCAAATGCCAAACCCGGCTTGGCCATCTTTACAAGATTTAAACTGGCCTTACCCGGCGAAGGCTCCAGGAAAAACCCGGTCGAGCCACGGAATTGCAAAATTTCAAGATCAAGGTTTACAACGACACTTGGTGGAACGAACTGCGACAAAAGGATGTCATCCACTATCTTTTCAAGTTCAGGAACAGCGGGTTCATCCTGAACAATTTTTTTATACGGCGGGCGAGGCTGTTCCTGGTCGGGACCACGAGTACTGAAATCAACAATTGCGTTAGCCATAGCTTCTTGCTTCTTTGAGAAGATTTTGAAGCTTTTTTCAAGCTGAACAAAGAGTTGCCCCGAGGTACCAATAGTTTCCGATTTCCCCAGGATCAGGTATCCTGTTGCATTCAGAGCATAATAAAAAGTAGCAATTGCCTTTTTTTGCAAGCTGGCATCCAGGTAGATCAGTAGGTTGCAGCAACTGATGACATCGAGGCGAGAAAATGGAGGATCCCTGAACACATTGTGCGGAGCAAAGATGCATAGATCACGGATAGACTTCTGAATCCGGTAGCTACCATCTACCTTAGTAAAAAACCGTTGTAACCTCGCCGGCGAAACGTTTGCCATTTCATTTTTTGTATACAAACCCAGTCGTGCCTTGGCAATAGCAACTTCACTGATATCCGTGGCAAAGATTTGTATGGCTGTACCAGGAGCCGAGTCGCCGAGCATCTCCAAAACAATAATGGCCAGCGAGTATGCCTCTTCGCCCGTAGAACAGGCGGGTATCCAGATACGGATGGCTTCGTTGCCCGATTTACTTTTAACGACTTTAGGGACCACTGTTTTTTGCAAATACTCCAGTGCTTCGGGATCGCGGAAGAAAGTCGTTACATGGATCAGCAAATCCTGGTAAAGCGTGTTTGTTTCACCGGCATTTAATTGGAGGTATTTGATATACTCTTTCAGGCTTTCCTGTCTAAGCAAAAGCATGCGTCGCAGTATGCGGCGACTGATCGTCGATCTTTTATAGTGCGAAAAGTCAACCCCGGTAGATTTTTTCAGCAGTTTAATGATAAACATGATATCCTCCGGACTCCCCTCATGAATCTCCTGGATTATTTCGTCAGATGCTTCACCCTCTTCAGCAAGGCTTGTAACCTTGCTTATCAGTTCCGTTTGCTTGCTGAGTCGTTCCAATTCGACCGCAATGTTTTGGGGAGAAAGCACCATATCGACAACTCCCTCGGCGATGGCTGACTTCGGCATGCTTTGAAACTTCGCCGACTCATCCTGTACAAACGTGAAGCCGCCTGCGGCCTTGATGGCCTTTAGCCCCACAGTGCCGTCATTTGCAGTACCTGACAAGACGACGCCAATCGAACCTTCTTTTTGTTTCTCGGCCAATGACACAAAGAACTGGTCGATAGGCATATTGATTCCTGGCTTTGGTTCGCGGTCGTTCAATTTGATCACCCCATCGATGATCGACATGTTTTTATCGGGAGGAATAATAAAAAGATGATTTGGTTCGATGCGTACGAGATGCTCTGCCTGTACCACTTTCATTTTCGTAGCTTTCGCCAGAATGCTTGCAAGCATGCTTTCATGATTCGGATCGAGATGTTGGATGTAGACATAAGCCATTCCTGTATCGGAACGTAGACTTTTCAGTAATTGCGTGATGGCTTCAAGGCCTCCTGCCGAAGCACCGATTGCTACGATCGGATATGATTTGCTTTTGGTTTTGATTCCGTTGCCTTCAGTATTATTTATTAGTTCATTCTTCACAGACCCATAGAGATTTTACGCGGATATATTAAAAAAATCGAGTTGAATAAAATTAGCGTTTTAAAACCAGTACTGTATAACTTTTGTTAAGTTTGTTGCAAGGACCCATCTTATAATGAACTTATGAAGAAATCACATGTGATAATGATAGTCGACGACGATGAAGATGATGTGGAACTATTTTGTGATGCATTGAAAGATATCGATCGTGAGGTTAAGTGTATCAGTGCCTCGAATGGGGAAGATGCGTTAATCAAGCTGAACAAGAAAGATATTCCACTGCCTGATTATATCTTTTTAGATCTTAATATGCCACGCCTGAACGGCAAACAATGTCTGAAACGGTTAAAGATAGATTCAAAACTCCGCGACATTCCTGTTATCATTTATTCTACTTCGAAATTAAGAGAGGATATGGAGGAGACAAGACTACTCGGCGCTGTTCATTTCCTCACAAAGCCTAACAAGCTTAACGACCTGCGAAAAGCAATTACCTCCATTCTGGATGGAAAGTACAAGGAGGTGAAATAGACTTAAGGCTGGATGTAAAATGTTACGATGTACCGGCTACGATCTGGATGCGAGATGTGGGATGTGGGATGTGACGTGTGAAGTTATACTCAGTTACGCAAGCCCTCACAGATGCCTCGTGCCTCGGCATGGAAGGTTTGTGAGTGTATGGATGAGTCCAGGATATGCCGGATATCTTAGGTTTGTTCCATCCTACATCGTACATCGTACATGGTATATCCAGATTTCGCATCACTCCCGCATCTTACATCCCACATTATACTGGCATGCGTTTTTACTTCACTTTGTATACAAAACCTTATCGCATGTACACACTAGGGATTAATGCGGCCTTTCATGATTCGTCGGCTTGTATTATTGAAAACGGAAAGTTAATTGCGGCTGCTGAAGAGGAACGTTTTACTCAGATCAAACATGGAAAACGTCCCATTCCATTCTCAGCTTACGAACTTCCTTTCCACAGTATCGACTATTGTTTAAAGATGGCAGGCATTCATCTCAACGATGTTGATCATGTCGCATATTCCTTCGATCCCTATTTGTTGCTTGGAGACCACAAAGGGAAAGCAGAGATACCGATTCCCCTGGAACCAGACATGCTTTCGGAACCATCAAAGTGGACGTCGCCATGGGACCCCTTGTTCTTGTCGTCTATCGTAAACGCGTCTGGTCAACTGGTTGACGGATATCCGCACCATTTGCAAAAGCGCTTTAAAGGCGTGTCGAAAGACAGAATTAAATGGCATTTTGTTGAACACCATATTGCACATGCTGCGAGCGCCTATTATCCATCCCCTTTCGATCATGCGGCAATACTTACACTCGACGGCCGTGGTGAACTTGCTACTACCACATATAATCTTGGCAAAGGGGATGAGATGAGCCGCATCGGCCAGGTTGATATGCCACATTCGCTCGGACTGTTGTATGAACGTGTCACGAGTTATTTAGGATTTCTGCATTCATCTGACGAATACAAAGTGATGGCACTTGCTTCTTATGGCAAACCTGTTTTTGCCAGCGATTTCAGGGAGATGATACAGGTTGGCAGCAATGGTCAGTATACGATCACCAATGAGCGACTGGAAGAAAGATTCGGAGCATCACGGTCGAAGAATGATCCGTTTACAGCACATCATTTCAATATCGCCCGATCATTACAGGTAGTATTAGAAGAAACTGTTTTGAAACTTGCGAGCTGGTTGCATAAACAAACCGGCGAAGAAAACCTTTGCCTTGCCGGAGGAGTTGCTTTGAATTGCGTACTCAATGCCCGCATCAGAGATTATGGTCCTTTCAAAAATATCTGGGTTCAACCTGCATCTGGAGATGCGGGTACTGCGCTGGGCGCAGCAATCTGGGTTGATCTACAGGAAAACGAGTCTGTGGCAAGAAGTTACGAGATGTCACACGCATTCTGGGGCCCCGAATATAAGGATGACGAAATCGAAACGTTTTTGAAATGGGCGAAGGTTCCATATAAGAAAATGAAAAATATCGCAGAAGAAACAGCGGAAATTCTTGCGGATAACAAGATCATCGGCTGGTTCCAGGGTCGAATGGAATTTGGCCCGAGAGCATTGGGAAGCCGTTCAATCCTTGCTTCACCCATTCATCCTTCTATGCAAGCCAGACTCAATGAAGTAAAAGACAGGGAAGACTTTCGTCCTGTTGCTCCCGTTGTACTGGAAGAAGATGCACCACATTGGTTTGAGCATGCCACCAGCTCTCCATTCATGCTGTTTGTGTATGATGTAAAAAAAGACAAAGCGCTAAAGATCCCGGCTGTCCGACATGTTGATGGTACAGCACGAATCCAAACCGTCAACAAGGATCAGCATCCCCGTTATTATGAATTGCTACAGGCTTTCAAAAAGAAAACGGGGGTTCCTGTGCTTGTTAATACTTCATTCAACACGCTCGGCAAACCGATCGTGTGCTCACCACGTGATGCCGTTGAATGTTTCTGGAGTTCGCCATTTGATGCCCTCGTGATCGGCTCTTATTTAATTGAAAAGCCCCATGCAAATTAAAATTTCCGTCGTTATACCAACTTATAAAAGGCCCGGTTTATTATCTGCTTGTTTATCGGCGTTGACCTCGCAAACGCTCTATAAAAACAGCTATGAAGTAATCGTTGTAAGTGACGGACCAGATATGGAAACAGAATTAGTTGTCCGTCAGTTTTGCGAAACGGGCTATTCATTCGTATACCTTCATACACCGTTGAAAAAGGGTCCGGCCGCCGCAAGAAACATGGGATGGCAGAGCGCCGCAGGTACACTGGTTGCCTTTACCGATGACGATTGCATTCCAGATCCTGGCTGGCTGAATGATTTCTGGAATGCATATAAAGACGAGACTACAATCGCCTATACCGGAAAAATAAAAGTTCCCTTGTCCGAGCATCCGACTGATTATGAGTTGAACACTGCCAATCTTGAGAAAGCAGAATTCGTTACAGCAAATTGTTGTTGTACAAGACAGGCCTTAGAAAGAGTTGGTGGATTTGACGAAAGATTTTCAATGGCCTGGCGAGAGGACAGCGATCTCGAATTTAAATTGCTTGAAGAAAATATTCCGATTGTAAAACGGGAAAATGCATTGATTGTTCATCCTGTACGTAAAGCTCCATGGGCTATAAGTATTAAAGACCAAAAAAAAGGTTTGTTCAACGCGTTGCTGTACAAAAAATATCCGCAATTGTACCGGAAAAAAATTGAGTCCAGCCCTCCATGGAATTATTATCTCATGATCATCTCTTTTATCGGAGGCATAGCTGCGATTGTTTTAGACAAGAATTGGCTGGCGATATTGTCTTTTTTATTCTGGCTGGTTCTGCTCTGCATCTTTATCATCAAACGTCTTTCAAAAACGTCGCGCTCCTGGGATCATGTGGCCGAAATGGTTGTGACATCGGCGCTTATCCCGTTTGTATCTGTTTACTGGCAACTGGCAGGAGCCTGGAAATACCGGGTATTATTTTTGTGAATGGTCAGTGGTGGTAGTGAGTTGGTAAGTGGTGAGGCGACTAGTGGGTTGGTGATGGTGAGTGGTGAATTGGTGAGCGATGACTATAGAGTTGATGAATGGTGAGTTGGTGGGTGGTGAGGGTGAATGGTGAATGGCGAATAGTTGGATTGATAGTTTAATCTTTGCGTCTTAGTGCCTTGGTGGCAAAAAAACATTGGCCGCTTAGACAATAAGACACGTGGTTCAAAGAATTAGATATGACTTTTCCCGCAGAAGAAATAAAGAAAATTGCAGTGTTTCGTGCATTGCAGTTAGGTGATATGCTTTGTGCGATCCCTGCTATCAGGGCATTGCGAAATGCATACCCTGCGGCTGAGATCACTTTGTTGGGATTACCGTGGGCAAAATCATTGTTACCCCGCTTCCCGGCATATTTTGATGCCTTTATGCATTTTCCAGGATTTCCGGGGTTACCAGAGCAAAAGTTCCATCCGGAAAGCTTTGCGGTGTTTTTATACCAGATGCTTGGGAACAAATTCGATCTGATCATACAGATGCAGGGAAATGGCACTATCGTGAACCTATTAGTTGAACTCTTCGGCGTCAGGCATACTGCCGGATTTTTCCTGGAGAATGACTATTGTCCCGATAAGAAAAACTACCTGGAATATCCAAATCGATATCATGAAATCGAGCGTCATTTGCAGCTTATGGAGTATCTCGGTATTGATTCATGCGGAACACAGCTTGAATTCCCGTTGTATGACACCGACTATGAACAACTGGAAAAAAACGGGTTAGCCCTGAATGCCAAGCAGTACGTTTGTATTCATCCGGGCTCCCGGGGCGTATATCGGCAATGGCCACCCGAATATTTTGCAGCGTTAGCTGATTACTGCGCAGAACAAAATCTCCAGGTTGTCTTAACCGGAACGAACGATGAGTTGTCCATCATTGAAGAAGTTGTACGACATATGGAATATGAGCCGGTGATTGCAGCTGGCAAGACCACGATCGGTGCAGCAGCTGCGCTGATTCAAAATGCATTTGCACTGATTTCAAACTGTACAGGGGTGTCGCATATTGCAGCTGCACTTAAAACCCCAAGCATCGTCATTAGCATGGATGGAGAACCGGAGCGCTGGGGTCCTATGAACAAGCAGCTACATCATACAATTGATTGGACTAAAACGCCTGAGTTCAGTATTGTGTTTAATGAGCTAAAAAAACTGTTCCTCCATGGTCCTGAGGGGGATCATCTCCGGAATGACGCAATCAGTGCCAGCGAGGATATCTTGCAACGCTCTTAAGATTTGATCGGGTTTGATCATTGGGGCGTTTTGCGGATGAAGATTATCCTGCACAAATTTTATCACTTCGTTTTTACTTCTCATTGATTCGGGCACATCATACCACAGCAGTTTGCCAGTGGCATTCCATGGGGTGTGCTGTGGATTTGTAAGTGCGTACAAAACTATCACAGCGGTATTCGTCGCGGCTGCGATATGAATGCTTGATGTATTTACTGAAATAATAAGCGGAGATTTTCCAATGAGCAGGATAAATTCTTCAAGACTTAATTTCCCCGCAATAGAGAAGCTGCCGCTTCCAATGCCCTGTTGTATCTGGTCTGCTAATTTATTTTCGGACTCGGTCCCTGTTATAAGTATCTGCACGCCGTACCTTTCGATGATTTTACGACCTGCTTCGATCCAGTAAGGAATCGGATATTTCCTTTTTTCTTCCGTTACCCCAGGATGAAATAATATCCATGGAACAGTTGCATTAACGCCCAATTCGACGAGTCTTTGTCGAAGCGCTGGCCAAACACTTTCTCTCACCGAGACCGACAGGCTTTGGTTCTTTGTAAAGGCACCGACGCTCTCAACCAACCGCAGGTCTCTGCGCACCTGGTGTTGTATCATTGTATACGGCTCCTTGTCAGGTATCCAATCGGTAAGCAAGTGATATGGATTTTCCCGGCAGTATGAAAGGCGGTGAGGAATTCCCGCGAGATAGGCGAGCATGATTGAGGGCATCGGGTTCTGACTGTAAACGGTAAATACAATTGCAGCGTCAAATCCGGCTTGCTTTATATTGCTGATTACTTCCTGGAATGCCTCGGTGGATATCAGTTGATTCGATTTTACCCATGGAACATCGTAAACGATAACTTTATCGATCTCAGGGATAAACGGAACCACCCCCGCGGCCATTGATGAAGTGAGTACAGTAACGGTGCAATCAAAGGACTCTTTTAGAGCTCGCAGGGCAGGAGTGGTCATCAGCAGATCGCCGATATTGTCCGGGCGGATACAAAGAATTTTTTTACACTTAGCCCAGCTTTTGTTCATGCGTGGTGAATTGTTTTACGGGATTATTCAAAATGAATAAAGCCGCTTCGAAAAAATTTCCCGCGACGTGATCCGGTGTGCGTTGTGTGCTGAGTCTCCATTTGGTTTCATTGCCATTGTTAATCAGTATCGTTTTGCAACCTGCCCGGTTTCCCGCCTCCACATCATCCAGGATATCTCCGATCATCCAGGATGAATGTAGATCGATATTAAGATCCCTGGCCGCCTGCAATATCATCCCTGGTTTTGGCTTACGGCAACTGCATATACTTTGATACTCCGCGCTTAACCCGTCAGGATGATGCGGACAGTAATAAAAGCCATCGAGGGAAATCCGATTAGTTGCCAGTTGCTCAGAGATCGCTTCCTTAACGTTCAAAAATTCATCTTCCGTAAAATAGCCATGAGCGATTCCGGACTGGTTGGATATGATGACCAGCAGAAAGGCATATTGTTTTAAAACACGCAATCCATCCATGACGCCATCTTCAAAAGATATCAATTCAGGCTTGATATTATAAGGAACGTCTTTTATAAGCGTACCATCTTTATCAACGAAAACTGCTTTGTTCATAACTAATGATCCTCTACTTCATCGCAACAGATGGAACTGAATGCGCTTCCTGACTTCTACTTCGCTGGGAAGTCATTTTCAACACCTCAGTGAAGCGTGTCACGATTAGTTTTTCATACATAGCTGAAACCATTTCAGCGACTGCTTGCCAGGTGAAAAAAGTATGAACTCTTTTCACGGCATTCTTTTTCATTGCTTGCAAAAGGCATTTGTCTTTTATTAATTCCGCAATTCTGCCTGCAAGACTTTCAGGATTGTCAGGCGGAACTAAAAACCCTGTCTTTCCGTGGTCGACGGTGTATTTAATGCCACCGACTGATGAGCCGATAACCGGAGTGCCGCAGGCCATCGCTTCAAGTGGCGTAATTCCGAAAGGTTCATACCAGGGAGTAGTTACAAAAATATTTGCTGCAGAGTAATAGTACTTCAGAAGATTGCGGTCTTTCCGCCCTGTAAATAGCACCCTGTCGCAAACCCCGGCATTCCTGGCTATTTCTTGTAACCTTCCGATCTCAGGGCACCTGACCGGATCAGGAACATCCGATTCTCCTCCTACAATCACCAGCCTCACCTTGTCAGCGAAGTCCTTCAATTTGGAAACCCCTGTGATAACGTTATCAACGCCTTTTCGTGGTACCATCCTGCCTAGTTGGAGGATGACGAATTCATCAATACCAAGTCCTAGCGCCTTTCTAGCTGCTGTCATACTTAGAGGATAGAATTCTGTCGGACTAAACCCGCAGGGAATAATCGTGATCTTCTGCGGATCCGCTCTATAATAATTGATAAGGTCTTCTCTGTCTTGCGGACATTCAGCGACAATATGATCGGCGATCTTAACGGTTTGTTCTTCGATGGTTACTCGCTCCGGGGGAAATTTATCCTGCTCTTTTTGATGAATCCGTCGTACGTGCCCTAATGCGTGAAAGGTAATAGTAAATGGAATGTTCATCAACCACTTCAGCTCCATCGCAACCAGTCCTGACATCCAAAAATTAGCATGGACTAAGTCATAGTGAATCGCTTCCATTCTGATAAACCTGATCATGTTTTCGCGGAATTCGACCATATAAGGCATTATGTCTTCTTTTTGGACATATTTTATAGGACCAGCTTTTACATGGATGACTCTTATGTCTTTCATCCAGTTAACAATCCCGGGCGTCGAAGGATCTTCCCATCTTGTAAATATGTCTACGATATAGTTGAGTTTGACAAGATGCTTTGCCAGCTCGGCCACATATACATTTTGTCCTCCCGCGTCGACACCTCCGAGTGTTGCCAGAGGTGAAGCATGTTCACTGATAAATGCAATTCTCTTCTTCTTCATGTTCTCTCTTTAATGAGTTGAAAATTTTCAAGGTGCATTGTGTTCTCAGAAAAAAATTTCGAACGACTTCTGTTTCGTGTTACTTCGTCGAATAACGATTCCCATTCGCTTACAAACCTTTTGATGTTGAAGCGTTCCATGGCAGTCTTTTTTCCTTGGCTCCCGATTTTTTTTGCAAGCTCATGATCATTTAACATCAGCTGCATCTTTTCAATCAGGTAATGAATATCGGTATGAATAA
>DAINQQ010000167.1:0-12592 GCA_036742645.1 Flavitalea sp. | reverse complement strand
GGGTAACCGTAACCCACTATCTCAATTCCCACATCTCACATCGTACATCTTACCTCACATCTTATTTCAGGGGTTCCAATGCACAGGAAACCTTCACATTTACGGTCTTGGCTACCTTATTTTTTGCAAAAGCGGCAACGGTAATTTTATAATCGGCGATAGTCACAGGAAATTCGGAACTAATAAATACTTTGCCATCTTTTACCGACACAGTGCCATCAGTTTCGACTTCTTTTGTTTCACCATGGATGGTTAACTGGCCGTTTACTTTGGCAGGATAGGTCCCTTCTTTGGTGTAATCAATGGTCGCATTGTTCGCGATCTGTCCTTTGAATTCACCCTTGGGGTACTTGTCACTTTCAATCCAATCTTCGTTGAAGTGCTCCTGCATCAATGCCTTTTTAAATTCAAAACCTTTCATAAGCACTGAGAATTGAACATTCCCGGTTTTTGTGTCGAGTACACAGGTAACGCTTCTGTTGTGTGCGTCAATATCTTCCAGATCTGTTTTAGAAAAAAAAGAGATGCTGCCTGTTTTAGTATAGAATCTCTCCTGGCCTGATGCGGCCAAACTACATCCAATAACCGCTATAATCAACAAACTTCTGATCATATAATTAAGTTTATGATATTAGTGTTCCTCTATTACACATCGGTTCACAATAACATCAAGCCCCAGTAATTCATCTTCATTGTACCCTGTACAATTTCCTTTGACCACTACATTCATTCCTGCCTTTATTGAAGCTGCACGATTCGTATACATGCTATCGACCGAACATCTGACTGAAGATACGGAAGACGTATCCCCGAGACTTAAAGTATAATATCCCCGATCGTCCCTGTACACATTTTTGACCATTCCTGTGACAGAAATAATTTTCCCTACATACTTTTTACTGGCTACTGAATTATCTCCAGAGAAAGCTATTATCAATTCAGGAGCGCTTACAGTGAATGCCGATTTCTCTGTTGCGATATTAACGTTGGTGCGATTGTATTCCCGGTAGACGTAGATCGCCGCAGCTACTGTTATCAATAATACGACCAGTAGTATTCGTTTTTTACCAGACATTGTTAATTGTTTAATGCACCTGCATCAACCCAACAGGAAATAACTTTGATTTCAGCATCCGTTAAACTTCCAACCTGTGGCATTTGCCTGGTTTCGACCATGAACTTAATAAGATCGGCTTTCGCGCTTATCTGGTCATAGTTGGTAAGCGGCCCGCCCGCATTCGTGCTAAAAGCATTGTGACATTGAGTAGCACATTTAGTGTGGATAAGAGGCAACACGTCAGCAGAAAATCTTGCCGGAACAGTTGCGCAGTCAGGAAGAACATCACTCTTACTGTAGTCACACGAGATAGCCGATAACGAGACCGTGATAGCAAGAAATATTACAGTTCTCAATTTCATCTAATAGTTTTTAATTTATTAACAGTTTAACGCTAGAGTTTTTACGGAGTGGGAGAAATAGTGACTGCCTTTACGAATTGAGACGTGCCAGCCAAAAGACAGGCTATTGTTTTTGTTGCCGCGCCTCTCTATTTTTCTTACCGATGGTAAAAACCCTCGAAAGGTTAAATCCAAACTGAATTTCCCCCTTACCCCAATCGTTGACCGTTTCTGTAATGAACGCCCTTTCGTTCATGCCGCTAGCGTTCGAAAAATGTAACTGGAACACATGACCGCCGGTCTCAATATCAAATCCAAGAGATAACGGATTGTAATTTTCTTCCTTTGGCAACCCATTAAATACATAGAAGTAATCTACTACAAATGCGACCCTTTTACTCAGTCTAAAACGGCTTCCAATGCCTAAAGCATATGTGTCATTATCGTCATTTTCAAGAACTTCGTTTCGATGAACAAGAGTGGGGCTTAGCTGCAAAGTGAACCATTGATTGAACTTTCGTCCAATGATTGTCTGGTAATAATAACCAACCCTTGAATTAAACGAAACGTCTTTTGCGGGGTCATCGTTTTCCTGTGTAATAATGGTCATTCCAAATACGAGGACCAGCGAAATCGGTGCTCCACCAGGACCGGTAGCCTGATGTACCGGTCTGTATTTTAGAAAACCATCCAATTCTTTTTGCAACGTGGATCGGCCAATGCCGATTGCAAGATTTTTCGACAAACCATAATCAAAACCCATTCTCATACTAGCCTGATCAAGTCCAAAAAATTCCTTGATTCCCTGGTTAACCGGTCCAAACCGGTGAAGGATTCTGACATCCAATACTCCTTTTCCAATGAACTCCATCGAGTGGCCATTAATCACGCGGGAAGATTTGAAAGCACTTGTTACGAATTCTTTTCGTGCACTGTCAGGACCAAGAGATTGCAAAAGGTCTTCCTGTGAAAATGAGGACAGAGAAAATAAAATGAAAAAACCAAGGTAGATAATTCTCCTCATAAAAAAGTTTGCTTTTAATACGTGTAGCAATAAGCATAAGTTGCCTGTTTTCGAGCCAATGTTGTCAAAAATGGAACAAGCCCTGCCGCACCGCAGGGCTATCGTTTGAACCGTCTAACAAAAATAATTTATCTGATTAAATATATTTTTTTTGTTCTGCCGTGTTAAAAGTTCAGTCTTAGGATTCTGAATCTATTATAAAACATATTCTCTTTCTGCGCCAAGCCTGTTGAAATCGGGCACAGGAAAACTGATCCGCCAGCTTGCCCAAAAGCATAGCCAACGACTCACGAGGTCAAAATAATTTTTCATGATATTGTGGATGATGATTAGTAATATAATCCCGACAGGAATGCTTCTTTCAAGTCATCTCCTGTGATTACCTTTTGATTTTCTTCAATTGTGTTTATGAATGAAAGCAAATCTCTCGTGAACCTTTCAGGATCCTCCCAGTGTATTGCATGTCCCACCCCTTCATATAATAATAATGTTGATTTCCTGATTGTTTTTGCGAGGATGTACTGATCAGATTCCGGACAAAAAACGTCCTTATCCCCCCAGATAATTAATGTAGGCATTGAGAGGTTCTCTAAAGCTCTTGAATAATCAACACTCAGCGCTTCTGTTGCAACTGCTTTCCATACACGCGCAGGAAGCTTCCTACTTTCGCTTACATAAGTTTGTAATGCCTGAGACGATACTGGTTTGAAACAGGTGCTTTTTTGAAATTCATAAACAAATCCTGAATCGATCGGATCTTCGATACGGTCAATAATTGACCTTAGCTCCGCGACTCCAGCATTAGTTTTGAAAGATGCAAACGATCCGACAAGTACCAGCGCTTTTGCCATATAAGGATAATCCAATGCGAAGCGTTGTGCTATTGTTGCACCCATCGAGTGTCCTACAATGATGGCAGAATTTATGTCCAGCTCTCGCATGAAATCAGCAACATCCAGGGCAAAATCATCTGGTGTGTATCCAACCACAGGATGATCGGAGGTTCCATGTCCCCGTTGAGAAATCGCATATGCATGTATCGATTCTGGTAACAATGGCAACACCTGGTTAAACGACTGCCAGGAGTCGGTGTATCCATGCAAAAATATTACAGGCGTACCCGTACCTGACCCCTGTTCGGCATACTCTAAACGAACGCCGGATGGCAGTTTAATTGATTTTAAGGTATGGCGGGCTGCTGTAGTTTCGATTATAACTGAGTGAAAGATGCCATTCACCTTTGATTGACCTTTCACAACATAACCGCTGACAAATACCACCGCTAACAATACAAATTTTACAGAATTTCTCATAATCAAATGTTCTTTGATCGCAAAGGTTAACCAATTGTCTGCTTCTAACAATGACCTAAGAAGGCAACCGATATCACCAAATATGTGATTGGATCATGCCACCTTCCAGAAGAAAAATTTCGAAGGACAACAATTCTACTGTTGATTGATTGATCGTCATGCAACGAAAACAAATAACCAACTGTCAACAACTGTGAACGCCCAAAAAAGGATATATTTGCGGCCGCCGGAAACGTTACGCGGTTCTCGTTGTGAAATCGATCTTAAACGCTAAAAGTTGAATCTGTGCAAATAAGAAAAGCAAGTATTGTGTTGTGGGGCCTGACCTTCACCCTGGCGTTCGGTATGAGCGCATGTACGAAATCCAATATTCCTGCACCGCCTGCGGCAAGAAGCTATGTTTCTATATTGCATCTTGCTGCTACCGCACCATCCCTCGAAGTTTTCTTCGACAATACAAAAGTCTCGAGTAACCCTTTTACGCCAGGTGCTGTTTCCGCTGCGTACAACCCGGTTGATCGCGGTAATTTTCCAATTATCTTCAAAAAGGCCGGTTCTGACAGTGTTGTTGCGAATGTACCGTCGGTGATGTATGATTCGCTCCACTATTACACAATTTTTGTATACAATCTACAGGCAAATGGACCGGTACAAGCATTCAGGATCGAAGATGATTTTAGAAACGTAACGTTAAGCAAGTCTTTTTATCGCTTCCTTCATGCAAGTTCTAACACAGGTGCTGTTGATCTTTACATAGATAATACAAAAAATCAAACCGGTCGAATCCTGGCAGATAACACGGGGCAGGTTTCATTTAATAACTTTCTCGAAACAGCTACAGGCTACCATAACTTCCAGGTAAAACTTGCAGGAACAGATAGTACCATAGCCAGCCAAGCGAATGTCGAGCTCTTGTCGGGCGCAGCCTATACTATCTATCTGAAAGGATTGAGTAAAGGATCTGGTAGCAGCCAGTTATCATTAAATGTACTGCGGGCGACAAACTAGTTTGTGGTTGTATTAGTAGGCGACATGATTAAAGTTTGCCAACTAGAAACAACAAACTACAAAGCTCAGTCTGAAATTTTAAACAATTCGCTGATTAATTGCTTTTGCTACTGCTTCTGTTAAAGAAGCCACATGAAGCTTCTCATAAATTTTCTTCACATGCGATCTTACCGTTTCGTAGCTGATGTTAAGTTGATCTGCAATCATTTTATAGCTCAAGCCATTTACAATACAAGCGAGTACTTCTTTCTCGCGCGGAGTTAAGCGGTAGTCAGGAGTTTCTTCCGGCCGTATGTGCTGAGGTATTTGTTGAAGTTTTCCCAATACTTTCCGTGCGACAGAGGGTGACATCGGCGAGCCACCATATTGCAATTCCATAATCGACTCTACGAGTTTGGTGTTCAGGTGATTTTTCAGGATATAACCGGATGCCCCGGCACAGATTGAGTCAAACACCCGGTCATCATCTTCAAACACGGTTTGCATCAATACCTGTACATGTGGTAATTCCTTTTTGATCAGCCGAACACCTTCGATGCCAGTCATGCCAGGCATTTCGATATCCATCAAAACAATATCAGGATTACATTCCTGAACATCCTCAATACAGTCGAGTACATGAGAATATGAACCTACCACTTCCAGGTCAGGCACTGTGGATAAAAGCATCGTTATACTCTCACGGATATTTTTGTTATCATCGAAAATTGCTACTCGTAGGCTCATAAAATTGTTATTTATAAGGCGAAATTCATATAAAGTTACAGCAATCCAAATAACCTAATCAGGGGATAGGAAACCTCAGTTGAACGAGGGTTCCTTTACCTGGACTGGACTCAATCGTACATGCTCCCTTCATTTCCTTAGCACGCATTTCCATGTTTTTTAAACCGTTGCCCGATAGGGACTGTGATGAATGATCCACTTTCGAGGTTTCAAATCCGGCGCCATTGTCCTGAACAGTTAATTCCAAATTCGTTCCATTAATCTTTATATCAACTGCCAGGGAACCGCATCCAGAATACTTGAGCGCATTATTGACGGATTCTTTGAAGATCAGGTAAAAGTTCTTTCGCTTTTGCATTTCCAGGTTCACGTTCATTACGTCCTGGCTATATCGAAATGAAAACTGTATGTTTTTTACTGCCAGCAACGGTTTTGCAAATGAATCCATTCGTTGCAGGATCTTTTCCATGCTATCGTTTCTTGGATTGATTGCCCAGACGATATCATTCATCTCAGAGATCATTTCACTGGACGTAGTAGCAATTTTTCCGAGAACATTCTCCAACCCCTCGTAGTTCCCTTTTGCCTGCTGGATTTTGGCGACCTGGCTATAAACTGAAATACTACTCAGGGTGGATCCCATATTATCGTGGAGATCCTGCGCTATTTTATTTCGTATTGCCTGCCGCTTCAATAATTCATTGATGCGGTATCGGTATATGCCATACGTTATCATCATTGCTGCCAGTGCGCAAAACATATAGAACCACCATGTTTTCCAAAATGGTGGAATGATGGTAACCTTGATGGTTGCAGCCTCTTCATTCCAATTTCCAGGGCTATTCGTGGCTTTTACCTTGAAGATGTAGTTTCCTGCGGGCAAATTTGAATAGGGAACAGAGTTGCGTGTGCCAGCTTCTATCCATATATCATCGATCCCTTCCAGCTGATAAGCGTACTGTACCGGCGTGGCAGAGGCATAATGCGGCGCCGCAAATTCAATTGTGAAATAATTTTGATCATAGTTTAAAGAAATGTTCTGTTTGTTCAACAAGTCGCTAAACGAATTATTAAATATTTTGAAATCAGTGAAATATACCTTCGGCTTCTCACGGGATGTCCTTACTGATAAGGGATTAAACTCAATGAAATAATTGATACCTGCAGCATACATCTTGCCATGTGCGTCCTTGTATATATATCCCCGTAAACCTCCCGATTTTTCAATGTCGGGTAAATCAAAAGACGTATACGATTTGAGTGTCGGATCATAGCGGTGAAGGTTACCGTTGCCAATCATCCAGATATAATCTCGGCTATCAATTTGTAGTCCTTCAAGTAAGTTGTTGGAAGCACTGATGTGTGTTATCTTTTTCGTTTTAATATCGAAATGATGCAGACCTCCTCCATAGGTAGTGATCCAAAGATTGCAGTCTTTGTCCTCAACAATATCATAGACATGATTATTACTCAGCCCACCCGTTTGTGACGGATCGTTTGTATAGTATTTTAATTTGGGTCTCGAATTTTTCACCCACTCGCCAAGACCTGCAACCACAGTCGCGAACCATATCTTTCCGGAGGAAGTTTTATAAATCTTACGGATCAGGTTATCCCGAAGGTTGAAATTGATAATAATGTTTTGTGTTTTGTCAAGCCTTGACACCCATTTCTTTTCTACGAGATCGTAGTATGCAAGGAAATGGCCGTAGGGAGAAACCAGCAATACTGGCCTTCCATCTATTGAATCTTTAACAATTGAAACAACCCGCGATGCAATGATTTTATTCATGACGCTGTCCTTCTCCGTATTCAGCAACAGCTTCACGTTGTTTTTATCAGGATCGTATGTGAATAGTGAATAGTTTGTGCCCAAATAAAACGTTCCTTCATCATCATGAAAGAACTTTGAAACATTCAATTTGTACCCTTTGTAAAGAACCGGCCTCGATTCAAACGATGAATCGCCCGCTCTTCGGATAAAAATACCCTCAGTAGTAGCGATCCACAGCTTTTCATTCTTGTCTTGATAAAAATCGTTTATACCGATCCCTTTTGAATAATTGCCCGACTGGTTGATAAAGGTTTGTCGAAATTGCCCTTGTGATGGGTGGTGAATACTGACGCCTTTGTTTGTACCCAACCAAACTACACCTGAACGGTCGATATAAATGCAATTGATAGTATTATCTGCGATAGTACCCTCACGAGAAGGATCGTACTGAAAATTATAAAATCGGTTTTGTTTCTTGTTGTAGATATGTAAGCCGGAACTTTTTCCACCCATCCAGATATTGAAAGCGTTATCCTGCCGGAAGCAAATTATTTCATCATTTCCGAAAGAATAAGGATTTAAGTCTTTTTGAAATACTTCCTCAGATTTTGTGTATCTGTTGTATCGGTACAGCACCCGATCCCATGATCCAAACCACATGTTTTTTTCTTCATCCGCATACAGTGCAGTGACAGTAGGATGCGGCAATGTTGCGTAGTAAGCAAGATACCTCTTGTCCATCTCACCTTCATTTGTCGCAGGATTTATTTTCATTATCCCGCCTCCATGCCTCCCAACCCAGATCATTCCCTTATCATCAAACGCTAAGTCAAGACAGGTGCTACCCGGCCCCAGGCCGACCCGGGAAAAAGACTGCCGTTGTTTATCGAATTTCAGGACGCCAGCACCGCTTGTTGCTATCCATATATCGCCCCGCCGATCTTCAAGCAGAGCGTTTAGCATGTTAACAGGAATGCTGTTTGTGTCGGCAGGTAGATGTTTGTATTGAATGAATTGCCGGCGGGGCGAAAGACGGTAATCATATCTCGTGAGACCACCATCAGCTGTAGCTATCCACAAAATTCCATTTTTATCTTCGAGAAGATCCGTGATCATGTTACCCGAAATACAATAGGGATTTCCGGGTTGATTTCTGAAAATGGTAAAATTACTACCATCGTATCGGTTGAGCCCATCATCAGTTCCGAACCAGATGAAGCCCCTGGTATCCTGGAGAATGCAATTGACCTTGTTATTAGAAAGACCGTTCTGGCTGGTTATCTTATCAAAATACAATGGAGATATCTGTGCGGGAAGGCGACATACAAAGGTTACAAACAATTGTAGTAAAAAAATATGCCTCCCGAACCGGTTCATAGGCTGTTGGTTGTTCTGCCCGCGGATAAATTTACAGAATGCTTTGCTGATTAAACTATTTTTCGATCAGCGCAGCTTTCTGAAATAATTTATCATTTGTTCGCAACTTTTCCAATTATATATATACTCAGGTGACCGGTTTCATTAATTTCTATTCAATCCATATTTCTTTGCAGTCCGTTAGTTAGTATTGTTTGGACAGGATCGAAGCGAGCACTTCCGTCTCTTGTTTCTGACTTTACCCAACGTGGTGGAAATCAAAGTACTCTCCCGGCGTTTCGCTTAAATAAATAATATAATTCGTTGAATTCTTATGAGCGGGTTATTCCAGAAAAAATGAACATCGTTTATGCAAATTATGTCGAAAGGAGTTGACCAGGCTTTTTGACTTCATCCCGCCTCTTGCCAATTGAGAGGATATTGACAATTACCACTTCTCTGCTTTTAGGGACAATATCCTACCTCCAACACAACATGACCGGCCGGAACGGCCATTTTTTTCAATCAACCAGACCCATACACCCTACTGCTTTACCGGTTCGTCGAATAAAAAATCGTCAAATACCACAAAGTCTTTTTTTCCACCTGTTGATATATCCGCACCTCCTTCACCCAGGATTCCATCATGTCCCACCATTAGATGCGTGACTTTCTGATTTTTGAAATGTACCCCTAGGAAGGAAAGACTGCTACTGGCGTCATGAACTGGAGCAAAAAATTTTCCCAGACTTTCGGTGCCGTTAAAAAATTCAACGAAAGTCGAATTTGCCACATCCACGTCGGAGAAAACCAATCCGAAGCCGCTTACTGTTGCAGGTGTCACTTCGCCAGGAACCTGGAAATCCACTTTCCAAAGATCGCTGTTTACATTTGCAAAGACCTGGCTGCCGCTAAAAGGCGTAAAAGCGGAAGCAGTTTCAGAATTCAGGCTTTTGAAGCCGTCACTACTAACCTGGAAGTTATCAACTCCTGAAGAATAGACCAATCCTTTTTGTCTTGTGGGAGGAACATTGCTTCCGATTGTATTAAAGAAATTCCCGGGAAGCGGCTTGTTCAATAAATCTGCTGGCACGCCATCCCAGTTAACCTCTCTGCGACCCCCGACTGCACCGGGAGTGGTATTCAATTGTGAACCCAAAACCTGCCTAAACTCATTTACTTTGGCAGTTATATCTCCGGTTCCGGTGATTATAGTAGCATCATTTTCAACTTTGTCCTTTTCACATCCTGTCAACATCGTCACGATTGTAACCACTCCTGCAATTCTCCTGAGAAACTGTTTCAGGTCAGTATGATTGTTTTTCATTGCGCATAAATTTTTTAAGGGGGTACAAAATTCGCATGTCGCGCCTACTAAGGTAAGTCCCAAAACAGGTAGCACACCATCCCCGTTAGTGGGGATAAGAAAGTCCCGATGAGGCCATCGGGACTTTTCACATTTCAAACCTGCCATTAAACTACCCTTAAGAACCCTCTTTATTGATTAATTGTTTATCAATGGTTCGTTATAGAAGAAATCGTCCATGACTACAAGATCCTTAGCCCCGCCTGCAGATATATCTTTCAGACCGGCACCAAGTAGGCCATTTCCAGAAGTAATTTTCACATGAGTAACTTTTTCTTCCGGAAACTGAACGCCCAGGAAGGAAAATCCATTCTCGTCGCTCCGTTTGGGCGCCTTAAATACACCAAGACTTTTAGTACCGCTAAAGAATTCAAGTGTTGTCGAATTAGCATCGTCAACATCTGAAAAGATTACTCCGAAACCCCTGATAAACGCATCAGTATTGGTACCTGGCACTTTAAAGAATGCTGTACTTACGTTGTTAGTCATCAAATTGAATGCACGTTTAGGACTGAACGCTTTGAACTCTGCTGCGTAAGATGGATCTACTTCTGAAAATGCAGTCGTATCAACGCGGAAGCTCGTTGCGTTGTTCATAACCAATCCTCTTTTGCGTCCGTTAGGACCTGCAGGATCGGTTACATTGAAGAAGTCAAATGGAAAATTGTTATTGTTCGTGAGATTAGCAGGTACTCCGTCCCAGTTTACCTCTCTGCGTCCGCTGGTTTGATTTGGTGTTGAATTGTTAGGCTCTCCCAACAACGTCCTGAATTCTGTTAACTGGGCAGAAATATCACCGGAACCTTTAACAACAATCGACTTGATCTGCGGATTAGGATAGGGGGGATTTTTGTCGTAGTGATCGTCTTTGTCGCACCCTACAACTGTGAGCGAAACTACTGATGTCACTGCTAAAACTCTTAAAGCGCTTTTTACCTGGAAGAATGTTTGTTTCATAATTGATAATTTGTTAAATGATTATTTGATTTGGTATTTGGCTTGTGTAAATCACATTGCAAAAATGCCGTAACAGCAAGCGCGAATCAATCGCCTAAGGTGGGATGTTAGTCACTGAAAACGGGGAGAAGTGTAAATATGAATCGAGATCAGCTGGAGTGTATACGTGTGATAATACTAAGCCTCATTAACAAATTCAGCTTTAATAAGATCCTTAGCGTACCTCTACCTCTTTGGGTTAAAAAGAACTTCAAAACGCGAAGGGCGTAAAGAATCGCAGAGAAAATATCAGGTGGAGTTTAAGAATATTTGAAGAAGTAAAAAAAAATGCGAAGGATTAAGTACACTTTATAGTGAAAGGTCTTTCCATGATTTTACGATTTCTTCAGCATGCGCCTTATTCTTCGGACGATAAAATATTTTGCGAATGATTCCTTTATCATCTACGACGAAGGTAGTACGATGAACTCCCATATAATGGTTACCGAACATTTGTTTCTCTCCCCAAACGCCATATTTTTCAAGAATCTTGTGCGAAGGATCCGCAAGAAGAGTGAATGGCAGGCTAAATTTCTGTTCAAACTTTTTATGCTTTTTTTCATCATCCGGACTAATTCCGACCACTTCGAAACCTTCTCTTTTTAATAAGGAATAGTTATCACGAAGATTACAGGCCTGGATGGTGCAGGTGGGCGTGTCATCTTCCGGGTAGAAGTATAATACCAGTTTTTTTCCTTTAAAATCAGCAAGACTTAACTTCTGACCATTCTGGTCGTTTGCCGAAAACGCTGGAGCCTTATCGCCTTCTTTGAGCATAATCGTTGATCCCTAATTGTATTTCCAAAATTAGCGAATTAGCCGATGTGATGATTAGCCGATAAAGGGGATTAGCCACTTAGCGTTTATCGATCCATCAGCATCGGCTAATTGACTAATTATCACATCAGCACATCGGCTCATCACCTTATGAACCTGAAGCCTCTCTCCGTTTTGTTGCCTGCCTCGTCTTCAGCGCTGATCTTTAATTCATGCTGACCAGAAAGACATTTTTCGTCGAAATAATAAATGAATGTTCTTCCTTTGTCATTTGTAAACCGTAACCATTTCCCGTCAAGCTCAGCACGGACGTTTTTAAACTTGCTCAGGTTGTCCGTTATCGTGAATGCAATTCTGGTCGCTTTGCTAAGATTTGAGCCATCCGTGAAACCGATAGGAACAATAACTGGTGGGACCTCGTCGACGAGTAGCTGATAAAATCCAAAGTCTCTAAACTTAGCCGAAGCCCAATCGTTTTGCCATTCGGCCTTTACTACGTCTTTCCGGGCTCCGGAAAACCATTGCATTACCGTTCTCTGTTTTTGCTCTTCGGATAAGGATTGATTAGGCCTGATCCTGATCAGGAACCTTTCCTGCAATGGAATCATGCCTGATCCAATAGAATGAACCGCCGATACAACCTGTGGATTGGCAGAATTGTTTTTGCTATACCTTATATGAGCAGAATCATACAAACATCTTTCCCCAATGAAAAATTCGCAGTCTTGCGTTTCAAACCCGTCCAGCATAAGCGGGTAAAAGACTTTTTCAGTCGACTGTCGTCCGTGGGCGGTCGACGGTTGTCGATATTGAACCTTTCCTGACGCTGCCGACGTATTCCCATAAGCATCTTT
>DAINQQ010000166.1:0-12593 GCA_036742645.1 Flavitalea sp. | reverse complement strand
ATATACGTGAAAGCATAATCGTCTATAAGCATTTTTCTCCCGGTTTCATTCGTGCTCAAGGCTTCAAACGGTAACAGAAAATTATCAGGGCAGATCACGACGCGACCCCCTGGTAATTGAAGTGGCTCAAACAAATTTTTATACATCAAATAGGATTGCGCGGCAAAAGTTGAATATTCCTTGTTGAGAAGTTGCTTATTTGAGAAGAAAGCTACCAACGCCGGAATCTGATCGGGACGAAACTTATTGCTCTCGATGCGCAACATCCTGGCACCATTCCCTGAAATACTCATTGCGTAGCTGACCGTATCACCCACAAAATAATGTACAAAGCTTTGAGTGTTCACGGCAAGGTATTGCTTCAAATCAGAGAGGGAAGGCACTGAGTCGGAATATTTGTACTGGTAATAGGCGGGATATTTTTTTTCAAGAGATTTTATATACCTGGAAAAATTTTCTTTCGCCTTCAGTAGTCTTAGCTCAGCATCTTCATCATTTTCCTTGTTAAGGGACCGCATTGCTGCTTCCTGTTGTTTAGATAAAAGTTCATTGCGTAGTTCTTGCTCCTTAAGCGCCTCGGTAGTCGGTAGATAAGCAAACGAACCAAGTTCATTTAATTTATCATTTAATAGAACAGCCCTACTTTTTTCCATGAAAAAGAAAGCCGCGGCAAAATCATTTTTTAAATAAGTAGCCTCCATTATCAGCGTATAGATACCCCTCGTCTGCTCCCGCCAGAAAAGCTGGGTGCGCTCGCCCGTTTGCTCATGACGAAGCCTCGTAATCAGGGTGTCGCTGAGGTGTGCCGTTTTAAGTGCTTTGTCAAGATACCTGGCTGACCCAGTATTTTTGAATTCAGTAATCAATAACTCGATCCTGTTTCGCAGATACACGAGAATGAATTCATTATTTACAACCCGGTCAAGTTGAGTCGATTTTGGTTGTTGTAAGAAATCAGTGTAAGGCTCAGAAAGCAATTGGTTCAGTGATTTGACATAATAAGATTCCGCGAGTTTGTATTGCTGCTTCTGGTAAGAGGATTGTCCGAGATTCAGGTATGCCTTCGCCATTCTTTCCGGATCTTCACTTTGTTTTGCATAGGCAAGCGTTTGCGAGTAACAATTGGTTGCTTTGCTAAAAGATTTCATAGAATTCAGGTAGAAATTTCCAAAGTCATTATAGTCTCCGGCTACCTGGCCGAAATTGTTATCAGAAACGCTTTTTATCCTGATTTTAATCGTTTGTTGAAAATAATCTTCGGCAAGAGTATAGTTACTTAGCTGTTCATAGATCAGTGCTTTGGCTTTCAACGCGGTCGCCAATTCAAAGAACAAGCGCTTAGATAAGGGATCAATTTCCAAATTCGCCCTCCAGGCTTTCCGTGATTGTTGCAATAAAGTATTGGCAAAGGCGATCGCATTATCGGCAGCTTCAATACCTTCAGATAGCTCATACAGTGAATAGTGAGACTGTGCCATTTGTGTTAGGAAATTGATCATCCACGATGTGTCGCCAATATTTTTTGCTTCAATAAGGCCGGCACGACCTTCGTCGATACTTTGCTGATAGTTACCGATGTGAAAAAAAATGTTACTTCGCTCTCGTCTTGCAGTGAATAGAAATTTGTATTGATCGGGATATTTTGCAACAAGGGAAATTGTGCTGTCAAAATAATCAAGGGATTTTTTGTATAGCATAAGCGCCCGATAGTAAATGGCCAGATTGCTATAACTATTCACCGCAAACCTGGGAGAGCCGGCTGGACTGTTTAAGTTGATGCGAGCTGCCTGGAGTGTATATTCTAAGCCCTCGGATGTCGGACTGTTTCGATTCAATAAAAATTGATACAATGCAATTCTGTGAAGGATTCTTGCATACACAGAATCAGCAGGCAGTTTGCATTTTTCAAAATCGCTTCTTAGGTTGGTTAGCTTCGATAATTTCGTTTCAGTCGAGTATTCTGAATTATCTTCTGTGAATCGAAGTTCATCCCATATTTCACTCGACTTTTTACACTGCCCCCATAATTCCGTGCTAGAATTCAATAGCAATAAGGATAGAAGACATGCGAAGGAAATGCGGATAGGATGGGACAATTTCCCGAGTAAAAAAATGCGATATCTTTTCAAGTCATTTGTTAAAGAAAAGCCGTTACGTATTGAGCATGATAAGGCGAAGCATGACAAAAATTCTATCATACCCTATGATCATAAAACTAATTAGGCAGCCCTTTAGTTGACCCTGCTGGTATCAATTGGCCTTTTTGCAGAGTCAGGTTGAACTACGCTTGGCGGTGTTGGACCTATTGTAGAATCCGTTGAAGTTTTCTTGTCACCTTTTGGCGCATTGCATGCCAGCGTGTACAACATGCAAAAAAGCATCAATAATAGTAATCGATGCTGCAGTTTCAGGTTCAAAAATTTCATAACAATTGAATTTGATGATCGGTAAAAAAAATCACGCGGATAAATAGATTCAGAAATTCAATGAGTACAGGATGTATACCAGGTACAAGTTATCACATTTTTCGTTGCTGGTAATTAAGGCAAACCATTTATGAACCGCCTCTTCGGCGTATTGCCCAAAAAATGACTCCAGCGAATACAAATAGCACTCCGGTTATAACAACAACGGGCATCCATCCAGGTTTTCTTTCTTTCAATGCAATAGGTTCAACCTGCCCAATAATGACCATATTCGACCAGTAGTATGGCAGCGAATGCTCCCGGTTGGCATTCTTAATGAATTGGATCTTGGCTTTTTGTAGCGCCTCATCCTTGGCCATTCCTTTCGACAAATATTCATGAAAGAGTTTTGAAATTGCGTAGATAGTTTCTTCATCCGCCTTCCACATGGTTGCAGCAACGGATGGAATCCCAGCAGATGCAAATCCTCGCGCCAGGCTATAGATCCCTTCGCCGGTCGCATTTTTTCCGGCGGTGGTCTGACATGCGCTCAGCACAACCAGCTTTGTTCCGGGATGATTAACATATTGCAACTCCGAAAGGCTGATCGTCGAATCCTGCATATACAGGATGGGCTCAGTATCTGTTTCGTCAGCCCGTGCATGCGAAAAAATATTGACAATATTATACTGGCCGATACTGGCAAGAAAATTTCTTTTTGTTGCCTGCGCCGCTGTGTACACTTTTACGTTGTTGTAATTATCTGAAGCCTCCCGCAATGAAACAGCCGAGTTTTGCAAATCGGCAACACGCAGGTGCGACTGAAAAGACACTGGGGCGAATCCGAGGAAATTGCCTTTGGCCGCATATTCGGGAAATTTCTTTAAGAGATAGCGGGCCGAGTAAATATAACTGAATGCATAATCTTCGATCAGCATTTTCTTTCCTGACGCATCAGTGCTCAAAGCTTCAAATGGCAACAGGAAATTATCTGGACAAATCACGACACGGCCCTTTGAAAGTTTCAAGGGTTCGAATAGAGTTTTATATAACCGATGAGATAATTTAGCAAATCTATCAGGCTCGGCGTTCAGCATTTGCTTGTTTGGGAAAAACGAAAAGAACGTTCTAATCTCTTCCGGTTGAAAACGATCTTTCGGGATACGAACCATTTCGACATTCCGGGCAGCGATGCCCAATACAAAACTCACTGTATCGCCTATGAAATAATGGACGAAGCTTTGCCGGTTTGCTGCAAGATATGTTTGCAATTCAGCAAGCGTTGGTACGACCTCTGAATATTTATATTGATAGTACGCCGGATAATTTTTCTCAAGAGTTTTTAAAAACCGGTCTAACTTTTCTTTTTCCTGGAGCAGTCTATAATATGACTGCCTGTATTCTTCCGTGCCCTGTTTTGTTGATGCCAGATTTTGTTGTTCCATAATTACAGCCTCCCGGAATTTTTGTTCCTGCAATGCTTCAACAAGGGGCAGAAAGGAAGACGCACCCAGCTCATTAATTTTGTCGGCAAGAATTACGGCACGGCTGCTTTCCATAAAATGAAAAGCAAGCTTTGTATCGTTCGAAAGAAAGCAGGCGTCAAGAGCGTTCGTAAAAAATTCCCTGGTTCTGTTTCTCCAGAAAAGCTTGCTTTGCTCACCTGTGTGTTCACGACGTATGAATTTAATAACCGAGTCGGTAAGGAAAGCAGTTTGAAGACAAGCGTTCAGAAAGGCCGGATTTTTCGTTTGGCGATATCTGGACAATAGGTATTCTGTCTTGTTGTTTAAATACACATGAATAAATTCGTTCTCATTAATCAGGGTAATCTCTTCAAGCGTTGGATTCTTTAATATGTTTGACACGTTTAATGAAACGTCGTGCAGTGATTGCAGGTAATTTTTTTCCGCTTCATCATATTTTCCCTGGACAAATTGGACAGCTCCGATATTTAAGTGTGCAAAGGCGTACCTCATCTTAGAATCTTCCGCATACTCCAAAGATTTTAGATAATTTGCCGTGGCCTTATCAAAATCTTTATGCGTTAGAAAAAAGTAAGCGCCATAATCATTATAATCGTCTGCTATGGCCCCTTTGTTTTCACTTTTGATCCTGTACGATATGGATTTATTGATTAATGAAGTGATCTCCGGAATATCGGCTGTATTTAAAAGGCAAAGCGCGCGAATTTTATAAGAACTCGCCAACTCATAATAAATTTTTTTTAGGCTTGCTGCATCAAGGCCGGTTTGTGTTAGTTGTATTTTTTCCGCGAACTGGCTCGCCAGCAAGGCATCAGTTGCGGCGTCCTGATATTGTTTTTGAAACAGGTGTGATTGTGCCCGTTGGTTTAAGAATTTTATTACAGAAATTGAATCATGCATCTCTTCTGAATTCCTGAGCCCGAGGGAAGCTTCGTTAATTGATTGCTGATAGTCCCCTTGCTGGAAGAAGATTGTAGCTCTTTCAGACCTCGCTATTGATACGGCGCCTTTATAGATCGGATATCGTTGAGCAAATTGAATGGTGGTGTCGTAATATTTCAACGCCAGTGCCTTGAATCCCACCTTCGCGTAAAAAAGCGAAAGATTAAAATAACTCTTTGTGGCAGCTACAGGGTCTGCATCCTTTTTCCCAGAGGTATTTATAGCAACTGCTTCCAATGCATATGGAATACTTGTGGCTGTTACTTTGAAACCGTTCACATCGTGTTCAATAATAGAGATTTTGTGAAGCAGCTTAGCGTAGGTAGAATCCCTTGGATGATTGCATTTTTCAAACTGGGCCTTTAGAACTTTTAATTTCCTCAGCTTTTCTGAGATCTTGATTTCCAAATTCCGGTCGAGTTCAAGTATCTGGTTATTAATATCAATCCCGGATGTGCACTGACCGTTAACGGAAGTTGAAACGACCAATAGCAAAAAGGAAACAGCTACTAGTTTCTGAAAAGACATATATCAGATAATTAGCTGATAATTGTAAATTGAAATTTCAACATGTCGGCCGGCACAAAGGGTTTGAAGCATACCTCAAGGTTGCAAAGAAGGTTATTATCTTCTTCTTAGAATCATCCCATCTTTGATTTTGGTTTTAAGTTTCGGAGCTGGCTCCAACCTGGGCAGGGTATTCAACCCTTTCAATTTGTCAATGATGTTACTCTTTGTAGGCATATTTGCAAAAAGCTGATAATTACTCGCGATAAGACCGGTCACAATAGGGGTCGCAAACGACGAACCACCAATCGGTCCTCCTGTTCTTGGGTTCTTAAACTGACAGAAAATATTCTCTGTCTGCACGCCAATATCAACTACTCTCGACGAGAAATTTTGTTTGAGACTTACAAATTTGCACTTAGGATCAACAGATGTTACGGCAATTACATTTGTAAGCTCTGGGTCACTCGCAAACGATGCAGGATAAAATCCAACTTTCCCGAGATCCCGGCTTTGCGGATCCAGGTTCGGATACCTTTTTTTGAGCCCTTTTACCTCTGACTTCGACGGAAGATTTCCCGCGGCGGCAATTAACAAAATCTTGTTATCTGTCAACTGGTCTTTAATAAATTTTCGAAATATGGTAAGGCAGAAATCCTCCGATTTATCATTCGCAGCCCTGACAGGAGCATAATATCCGAAACTCGCATTGATTATATGGGCCTTCATGCTTTTCGCATATGCGAAACCGCACAGGATGCTGTATAGATCACTCTTGCCATCTTTATTATGTATTTTAACCGGGATGATCTCGACCGATTGGTTAGTCTGTCGAACCACCTCTTCTAAGATAAATCGCGTCACATTGCTTCCGTGTTGCGACGGGTTATCATCATCCCATTGATTGTTGGGAACAGTAAAATTCCATCCTCGTGTAGCTGTGCGAATACACGGACTAGCGATGATAGGCGTCAGAAACGAGTCAACCTCGCCCCGAACCAGGCCGGTATCAAATACGGCAACTCTAACCGGAGCGCTGGTGAAGGGTTTATAATCGCCTGCCTTGCCTTTACGCCGTGCAGGCTTGACCAACCGCTTAGGAAGTTCAATTTTAAGATTTGAACTATAATAAGCTGCATCATCCTCGCCCTGCATTCCAGACTTTGCCGGATCGGTGTTACCAGATCGCGCAGCCTCGGTTCTAATGAAATTTTCTACGCCCCTACCAATAAACAGCAGTAACGAATTATCGCAACTTCCGCACGTGGTAACGATCCGAAAATCCGCGTCCATTCCCTGCGCTATCAATTTATCCCGGGTCTTTCCCAACCACTCACTAAATTCCGCATCCGAAACCGGCTTTCGATATACCATCAATTGGTCGCTGCCATCGCTGTCTAACGTCGAGTACTTCTCATCCAGTTTCATGTAGGTTTTCCAGTCAGGATAAGGACCTGTTGGTTTCCGGATCGGATCTTTTGATTGCGATTTTGATTGCCTGATCTGATCTTTACGTTTGGCCATAGTGAGTTTTTTTAAAATGAGTTAACCTGTTACCATTTCACAACAACGGATTAATTAAAAGCCAGATTGGCTTATAGGAAAGTAAAAACGAAACAATGAACAATCGCGGATGTGTATTTTAATAGGGTGGGGTAAAGCGTTTAACCCTGACCGGGTTAAATCTGATAATCTATTTTAAATATAAATATCTTCCTGCAGAATTCCTCAATAAGAATTTTGAATGGTGAGTGTTGAAACAGTTGGAAGCTGTTCTAGTTTTGATAGGATAGTAACTGCCTTCTGATATGCTCTCTCAAAATCATTTTCATCTTTGTAACCGGGTACATAAAGATTTCGTTCATACTCGTTCATAGTTAATTCGAGATTCCAGACTTCTTCAGGTGTCCATCCCTGTCGGCTGAGTTCTGCAAAAATATTACCCTTGCTAAGCTCTGTCGGAAGTAAGTGGATCTTTTCCGTTATAACGGTCCATAATACTTTGTTGAGCTCATAGTAATAAGCCCCGAGATCATTTTTATCCATGTCTTTTACTACGCTTAATTTCTCTGCAGCTCGCGTAAATTGTGTATCGGCACACTGATCAATATCCCTTCCTTTACGTTGTTTGCGACCAGTCGACTTCACAGGACCGGTGTGCATGATCTTCTTCCAAAACAAGATAATAATCCCCGCAATCGCTATAATTGCAAGAAGCAACAAATTTTTATATCGACCGGCCGGCGTCGGGTTGCTTTTCACCGGTGTTGTGGGAGATTGTATCCGGCTAGATTTGCCGTGGATTTCTTTTGCATTCTCCAGGACTTCTGCGAATATGGGCGTGCTGTGTATGGTTTTATAGATTCTCTTCGAGGGGTCGAAAAATGAAAATGAAATCGGCGGTATCCCGACAGACCCGGGCTGCCGGAAAACTACCAGGTATTCGAATGACCGGCTGGTATTTGATTCGGCGTCAGTCTTATGGGAGTTTATGACGGGTTTCACGTTAAACAGCTCAATGTTATGTGGAAGAGTGATCGCTGGGGGCTCCATTAAAAGGAGGCTGCCTTTACCTTTTATCCGCAGTGTTATTACCGCGGTCCCACCGTTTATTTTCACGGGTGAAGAAAGGCTTGTCTTTATAGAGAATGATCCCACAGCGCCAGTATACGTCGATGGTTTATTTTCCTCGGGCAGATCTGTCACTGTGATTCGTACACCTGAACTTCTTGTATTCAATTTAGTAGATGTCGATAAAGCGTCCTCCTGCTGTTTCCTGTGATTTAGAAAGTCAGTCAATTGGCCGCTGGCAGCTATCGTGTCTACGTCAGATTTTATGAAATTTATTTTGTGTTCAACTTCCATCGGATCGGCTTCCAGGTCTCCTGCAATAATCGGAATCAATTGAGTTTTTCTCAGTATATGAACCTGGAACGTTTTACCATCAATGCGTTCGATTGATCCGGTCAGGTTAGCCACCGTTACCAGGTCGTTTTTATTGAAGCCAGTCAATGAGGGCTGTGCAACAATCGAGGATTCTGCATTTAAGCGTGAGTATAGCTTGTAGGTTACAGTCAATGGTTCCCCAACAAAGCATTTGGATTTAGACACCTGTGCAAAAACAAAAAGATTTTTCCTAACCTTATCGGCAATACGTTCGCCAGGATGTAAAATATTTTCATTTTCAAAACTATGCGTGTCGATGTTCACATTTTGATGAGGCAGAGAATCGTTCGAAGGAAGCCGTTCCAGATCGTAAACGGGATAAGAATCGCGGCCTATAATGGAATGAGAGATTGTCGTTCCTCCTAAGAGGGCCAGGCAATATAAAAGTTTTTGAATTGAATGGCTGCTGCGCATATATAGTGGCTTTTACCCTTGTTAATCATCAATTCCAAATTGCGGGGGACGTCTGTCAATAGCGCCGGATACGTTCATTGGTCGTTCAGCATGCAAAAGCAGGAAACAAGTAGCCTTCGATTTCTTGTAGGAAGCGTGATAAGTGTGGCTGACGATATTACTGGATTTGGCCAGGGTATTTGTGTAAGGTTTAACCTACGGATTGGGAACGGAAGTGAGATATTCGCAACGATATGCAGTCCCAACCCGGTTGATTAATTAATACCATTTGGTATTCGTATTCAATCCCTACGGGATTGTTCATGGGGGATCCGGTTTTTTCTACCGATCAACAATCCCTGACGGGATTGTTGATCAAAAAAGAAATGGTTTCTGCCGATATATAAATTCCTAAGGGATTGTTTTTTCAAAACGTCATCTATCGCTCCGAACGTGTGTGCTGTCACCAGCACTTATCCTGTTGATCAAAGACGAACGATAAATTTCTTTCTCTTCCCGCGTGGCTTTTTGCAGACTACTGACGAGCCAACCAGAATGGATGCTTTTACGGGTGTATTGACTTACCGTAAAGATCCATCCATCGATCTGCAGGAAATGATACCTGATCTCTTTAACATATAGATACTCCAACTGGTTTCTTAGAATCGCTCTGGCAAACGACTTCGCGTATGGATATTCGAGAAAGCTTGTATCCAGATAATCGGACAGATTTATTTTGTCGCGAAACGCTCTTGATAGGGAAATAAAATTGGTCGCATGGCTCATTGGGTTCAAAAATTTGCAACAACCTGGTTTGTAGGGAAAGATCACGGGTAGATCGGTGACACCGAGACGCTTGGAAAAGGCACTGACAATAATCCATTTCGACCCGCCATTTTCTTCCTGTTGTATTTTCAACAGCACCACCGCCTCAGTGAGCTGACCATTCAGTTTGAATTTGCATACTGCTTCTGCATACCACTCGCCACTATAAAAATCAAGATATGCCGGCCTGGCAGAATCGGCTACCTGCAGACAGAACTCCCTGATCAAATCAAGTTCTGCGCCATGCACCTCAGTATTAAACAGGCTTTCCAGTAACGATGTCCTGGTTATCTGAACTTCGGGATACTTTAATCGAATATAGGATGCAAGGAGTGAATTCTGCTCGTTATTGAATCGTTCAAAGAATTCGTCGATCTGCTTAACCTCGAATACAAAGTTTAACTCTCGTTGTGAATTCGATTCAATGACCTGCGCCGACAAACTACCCGCGAAAGCGAATAGAAATATACACACAACACCCCTTCGGATATCTTTCCTCATTATGCAGGCTTTGTAACGGTTACGCCTATATCACCCAGGAATACATCCCACTCCATGGTCGTTTCCCCGCCGGTATTTCTCTCATACGTTTTCAATACCACTTCAACCGTTTTACGCGTAATATCTTCGTACTTCTGATTGTCTGCGGAAATACCAACAAACCGCTGTTCGAATTCGATAGTACCGTAATAAAATCCATCCGGACCTTTTCGAAGCAAACTCGTGTATTGAATATTGTACCATTCAATGATCACTTTTTCATACTTCAGCATTCCCAGCTTGATGAGGTAATCTTTGATTGCAAATTGATTCACGGTCGAGCGATTAATAGAAGACACTTCTATTTTCGAATCGCCGATGAACAGCGCCAGGGCTTGTTCAATGGTTTTCGTGACTTCATCAGGATCGGTATCTTTTTGGCAGATTATCTGTATGTAGTCACCTAACTGCTTGATATTAGCAAGAGCCTTGTCCTGCAATTTGACAATCGTGGCTTGTGGAAGTTTGTGTTCAGTCTTCACAGTTTTTGCGGTGCCCGTGTGAGGCCCTTTATCGTTGATGGTAACTGTATCCTTGTCTGCAAGCGAATTGTCCTTCGAAGTATCCGGAACTTCATAATCGCCCATTGCAAGTTCCACGTATTTTTCCTGCACGGCACTTAGTGCCTTGAACGCTTTATCCGCTGAGGTAAATAATCGATGTTCACCGTTTTTCAAAACAGCCAACGCAACTTTGGACTTCGGAATACTGAAATCTTTCTTATTCGCAGTATAAACAATCTCACCAGCCTCCATAGATTTAATAGTGCAAATAATAATCTCATTTCCAAATGTGATCAGCTTGTCAAAGTCATTGAATGCTGATCTTTCTTCGTTGAAAAAATTTTTACTAATTGTTTCAGCATTTTTCTTTCCGTCATACATTCCCGGTATTACCAGGAAATTTCCCAACCTGTTAAACACAAACAAAACATTTGTGAGGGTTGTAGAGTATGCCAAACCAGAATCAGCTGCATCAACGGCTTTTATGTATTGTGGATTAAGCTCGGTAACTCGCCAGTTGTCGACCTTATTTTTTTTGTAATAGATCTTGTCCTGTCCAAGCACGCTGGTAAGGAGCTGTAGCATTAGTACCAGGGTGAAAACTGATTTGTACATTGTTTTAAAATTTTTCAATAAGATGAAAACATTAATTAAATATGACCGATGATCAATAGTATTTTTTCATCAATCGTTTATAACGTTTGTCTCCTTTCATTGAGTGAATCCGCGTGTCGTCGGCAAGCAAACGCTTTGGTATCTTTTTGGTTGATAGTGCGCGTTCCAGCCATATAAAGGCCTGGTCCACCTGATTTTTTTGCAAGTGAACGATTGCCATTCCATACATGCTCATCGGATCGGAAGCATTTCCATTTTCCTTTTGAAAATATTTGAAGGCACTATCTGGCTGGTTAAACGAAAGAAATAAGTGCCCCATTTCGTTGTTGAAATCAGGAAAGTTTTTTTGTTGCCCAGCTGTTTGAATGGCCCTCAGATCTTTAAAAGCTTCGGAAAAATTGCTCATTTTCACATAACACAGAGCACGCTGATACAATGCTTCCGGCATAGGTGCTTTAGAATCTTTCGGTATCGCAAGGTTGTATTGCATGATTGCCTTGTCTGTTTTGCCCTGTTGATAATAAATTTCTCCCAACTTGATTATCCATAGTGCGTTGCCTGGTTCGTAACTAAGCGCCTTGCGAAGGTTTTCGTCTGCATCTTTCAATTCGTTTAGCTTCAGGTAGGTTTTTCCACGGTTGAAATACAAGGTGGGTATACTTTTTTCAATCTTAATAGCGGTGTTGAAATTTTGCATGGCAGCACTATACTTACCGAGTAAGTAATTAGCCTCGCCCTTTCCGTTATACAACTCCGCTCTTAAACTGTCTTTTAGATCGGCCCTTGACGATTTATCAACACCCAGGGCAGCATCATAACTAACAATCGCATTCAGGTAATCACCATCTTTCAATAAAGCGTCGCCGGCATATTTGTAAGTCTCGGGAAGCCTGGGATTTAACTTTACCGCATGGTTGAAATCCGCGACTGCATCCTGATACTGTGCTTGTTGATGTTTTGCAAGACCTCGTAACTGGAACGCGCGGACATTGAGCGGATCAGAGGCAACAACATCTGAGAAGTTTTGTATAGCTGCATCGGACTGCTTCATGATCAGATAATATTGTCCACGTTGAAAGCGGTACTGTGGTTTATAAGGATCGATAAGAATTGCCTGGTCAAGCAGTGTGATGGCTGCCTGATGATAACCGGTGGTGAACTGATGGGTGGCTGAGTTGAAAAAACCCTGCGCGATCTGCCTGGTGATATTATTCGAGACACTATCAAGTCCGAGCCTCCTCGCGCTTGTAAAATCTTCAGCGGCTAACCGAACCTGCTTCGCATCAACATACGACAAGCCTCTTTTGAAGTGTGCATCAGCATTGGATGAATCAAACGCGATGGAAGTGCTGAAGCTTTCGATAGCGCGAGCTGACTGCTTCATTAATTGCAGAATTTCTCCCTTTTTTAAGTGAAGAACCGCTATGGAG
>DAINQQ010000165.1:0-12699 GCA_036742645.1 Flavitalea sp. | reverse complement strand
AGCATTTGTTAACCTCTTTCAATAGAAAGCTACTTGATCTTATTATATTTTAATTTGTTTTCTCCCTTGATTATATAATTTTGAACACATAGATTAACCCGCATGAACTTGTGAGTTATGATTTTGAAGCAAAGGTTATTTACCATATGTTCCTGCGGAACATGCTGGCCGATTTTGTATCTTGCCGCGATCTAATATTAACTTGCCGAACAGAGTTGCGTCGCGCAAACTGGTGTTGAAAGTACTAGTAGTTACTCCCATATAGGCATCGACGACGGAAAGTCCGCTAATCCTTGAGATCATCCATCCAATCACATCAGCATTAGAGCTGTTATATTCGAAAACTTCCCCAGGTTTTAGAATGGGGGTTGGACTTTACAGACTTAGGCAGGAAGTCATATACACCATATACTTCAGCGGTCATCGGGTCAGCGTCTTTTGCTCCCTTTACGTAGTAAGCGTCTCTTGCCGTGCCATAGTATTTCCAAAAAACGGAGCTGGTATCAGTATAAGTCTCTCTAAAACCCAAGGCGCTGGACATCTTCAAGATGTCCTGTACAGTCGCCCGGTCATAAGGAGTGTTTTTTAATTCAGGAATATATTGTGAAGGCGAAGCCGCAAGGTCGATTTTCTTTTGCTCCATGAGTATTCTGAAAGAGATACTTGCCAATGGTTTGGTCATAGAAAACCACACGTGGTGGTAGTCTCTTGTCAATCCATTCCAGTATTGCTCATAAAGCAGTTTAACGCGAATGGCAAATCGCCTTTTTAAAGAAACCGATTATGCCGATGTGTGACTTTCTTTTTTTCGATGATGATGTGTTTTGAAATGCTTTCTAAAAAAGTAATAAAAGTTTTCCTGGGCTTTTGAAGTGGGTGTAAACATTTGTTCAATATCGCTAATCTTTTATTTCATCATCATCATTTTTTTGCTATCCGCTTTTTCACCATTTACCCAAAGTGTATAGATATAACTGCCTTTTGCAAGGGTGTTAGCAGGCAGGATCACCTGTCCCTTGCCCTTTCCGGTAACGGGTATGCTTTTCAGCACTTGCCCGTTAATGCTGGTGATGACAATCTTCGCCCCAGTGGTGCCTTCAGATATATAATATCCCAGGACTGTTTTACCGTCGAAGGGATTGGGCTGGTTCTGTTCGAGGTAAGCACCTGAACGATGAACGATTGTGCGGTCTGCACCGGTGACTTTATTACTTTGGCCATTCAGCAGTTGGCCGACTATATCTTTCAGTTCATTTAATTCTTTCCGGAGTTCTGCATTCTCTTCCTGCAATTGGTCCTGGGCGGCATTGAGTTCCTGTACAGCCTTTACCAGGGGCACTACAAACGCGGCGTATCGCAGTCCGTAGAAGTCTTCTTTATTTTTAGGAGCATCGACACCGCCAAAATCAAAATTTAAATCCTGGGCTGCTTTCTCTACCTCCTGTGCCACAAAACCGGTGTGCACTGCGGATTTCCCTTCGTTTGAATTTTGTGCCTTCGGAGTAGGGTCAGGCTTACCCACTTCATCTCGCAATTTCGACTGATGTGCATTGAGTTTTTGATTAAGGACGCTGACGTCCAGCGCATAGGTTACAGGGCGAAGTTTATTGATAAAGGCCAGGCCGGGCACATCTTCTTTCATGGTGTGCTTGTACCTGCCATCCGAAAATGTGGTCCAATCTACCTGTCCGCCAATGGACGTAACGGCAGTGTTGCCGATCCTTACCTGGTCGGAGGCCGTGACCGTTGCAGCGTAACCGATCGCCGTACTGTTTTTAGCTGCTATCGAGGCGTCACTACTGCTACCGATAAAGGTGCAATAGGACGGATTGAAATTAAATCCGGCACCACCGCCTACAGCGGTATTGGCAACACCCGAAACATTTTGGCCAAGAGCCTGTATACCAACGACCACATTGCCTATGCCGCTGGAATTGTTAGGCAAAGAATAAAAGCCGATGGCTATATTAGAATGTCCGTCAGTATTGCTGTTCAAAGCTCCTCTGCCCACTGCGGTGTTCCGGTAGCCGGTTCTATTATTCCGCATGGCCTCGTGACCCATGGCCGTGTTTTCATCACCGTAGGAATTGTCGAGCAAACTCGCATAACCCACAGCGGTATTGTTGCCGGCTGTGTAATTGGAAAACAAAGCATAACGACCGACAGCGGTGTTCTGATCACCTGTGGTATTGCTTTGTAGCGCCTGTGAACCGAAGGCCGCATTCGAAGTTCCGGATGTGTTCTCCTCCAAAGCATTATTGCCTACGGCCGTATTTCTGCCGCCGGAAGTATTAGCGTATAACGCTCGCACTCCGATCCCGGTATTGCTGGAAGCCGAAGTATTCGAGGACAGTGCCTGGAATCCGACTGCTGTGTTGTTCACACCTGTCTTATTAGAGTACAGGGTGCTGAATCCAATGGCTGTATTCTGAAAGCCGGTGGTGTTATCATATAGAGCAGCGCTTCCTGTAGCTGTATTGCCGTTTCCGGTACTATTGTGGTATAGAGCGTTGACCCCCGCGGCTGTGTTGTTGTTGCCCGAAGTATTAAAGTATAAGGCGCTAACGCCAGTGGCTGTGTTGTTCCAGCCCGTGGTATTCGTATACAAGGTAAAGCGTCCGCTTGCGGTATTTTGACCACCGGTAGTATTGGAAAATAAAGCCTCGGCGCCAAGGGCCGAATTGGAAGTGCCGGTAGTATTTGAACGCAGTGCCCAGAAACCGATTCCGGTGTTATATGTGCCCGAGGGGTTGCCGAACAAGGCCTGGAAGCCATAGCGAGTGTTGGTCTGGCCTTGCAGGTAGGAAACAGGAAGCAGGGCAGCGGCAAATATAGCCGCCGCCAACAGAAGGAAATGCCTTTTCATGGTAGATGTTTTTTTAGTGACAAGAAAGGTTTTAAAACCCGCGTTTATTCATGGACGAAAGATTCATACTTTTTCCGGGGGGAAGGGTGTGTCAAGCAACCGAGCAGCCAGGCAGACCTACCTTAAAAGTCGGGGCTGTGAAGAAAGCCGTAGTGACAGTAAAGGTAAGATATTCGGCAGTCGGTGTACGCAACTTGTATTTAAAAAAAGGGAGTAGATTGATAAGAAAATATTAACTCCTGCCATTCCAGAGACTGCTTGTTATTTGTGACGGTAGTTCGTCTAACTCTTTTAAATAATTAATTGCCTTTTCTTCATCGCCTGGTACTTATCGATTTTTTTCTGATTATAGTTATTCTTGAGGCTGTTTACAGCCCTTGAACTTGCTGCCGTCTACGGCGGTATTTCCGTTAATCATACTGGGTGCAATTATTTTGGATGCTTGAATTTGCAATAAAATGACGGGCCTTGTTATACTTAAAATTGCTAGTAAAACTGCGGAAATACAGCTATTTTTTGGTTACGATTAGGCCTGACTGTTGGGCTTAATTAAAATACATTTCAGGTATATGAACTACGAAGTTGAGCAAACAGATATAAAAAATAAACTTCACGAATTATCGTTAGATCTACCCACTGAGCTAGCTTTTCTCCCTGAAAACTTGGAAAGTGTATCAAGTAAAGACCAATTTATTTTCACTGACAGCATGGTCGACTTAAGGAAGCTGTTTAAACAAAGAGGCATCGATGCTATCCCTTTTGGTGGCGATACTGAATTATATCGAAGCCGCAAAAATGCGGACATTTATTTGCCCGCAATTTTCTTTAGCCTTTCTCAAATTTCTGAGAATCCTACAGTGGTGTCTATTTCACTGAATGTATTGTCAAACTATATCACAGACCTGCTTAAAGGCAGTTTCGGCAGGAAGATGGCACAGGTCGAGTTTTACATTGAGACTAAGGAGAAGGAAGGCTTACTAAACTTAGTTACAAAGGAACCACCGAAGGCCTGGAAGGGTTAGAAAAAGTTATAAAAGCAATGAAATGACCGTTTTTATTGAAAATTCCAATCTACTTATTCAAGAGTTCAACGAAATGGCAGGTATTGCACAAAGGAAGGCTTACATAAGCATTGGGATGGAAATACAAAAGGATGCGATAGAAACAATAATAAATTATAGGAAAGAATTGAATGAGCCAAAGGCGGAATTTGTCAAGAGAAATGAAGAATATGGAGCCAAGCTGGTTTATTGTATTGACAGTTCGTTGCTTGCCGTTCAATATGAATTGCAAATGCTTGTCAATATTAAAGAAGATAATATGGGCGAGGCCTGGGGAAACTTAGTTAATGCACAGGTAATATATGGCACTGTACTAAGGAACTGGCCACCTGAATTTCAGGTACCCAGCGGATACGTTGAGCGATTAGAAAGCTATGAAAAGCTATTATTTCCAAATCTTTACTTTCAAAGTGTCGGTGGTTTAATTAAAAAAGCATACTGTTCAATTTGTAGGGAATGCTTTAACAATTGTGACCACATAAAGGGCAGGCTTTACATGGGGGAATTATGCCGTAGGGAGATAACAGAAATGGACTTGGATGAAGTGTCGTTCGTTGAGAACCCAGCAAATAAGCACTGTAGAGTTATAGCAATGGAGATTGGTGGAAAAATGATTGATATTTTGACCCTTCGGGAACACAATACACCTGTTGACAAAACAAATAATTGATTTTGTGTCGGAAATTGTGTCGGAGCCAAAGAAGAAAAAGGGCTTCATTGCTTGAAACCCTTTACTGTAGCTGCTCCCCCTGCTGGACTCGAACCAGCGACCCTCTGATTAACAGTCAGATGCTCTAACCAACTGAGCTAAGGAGGAATATTTCTGTTTCCAATCGAACCCTTCTTGGCCTGTGTTCAATCGGGCAGCAAAAATAAGGATTTTGCCTTCCCGACAAAGTAATCAGGTCAATCTTTTTTACCTCGATACAATTCGCGGATCTGGATATTTCGCCGATTACCGAAAAGCTATTATACAATAAACATAAAGGAGGCATCACTCAACTTTGCAGTAATAACCTCCAAATGAACGATGAGAAAGTGTTATTAACGGATACTGTGAGTGCCAGCTGGAGTGCTGATGGATCCAGGATTGTTTATAGCCCGTCTGTTCAGAATACTGCGGGCCAAAAAATAATGAATCTTTACCGGCTGAATGCCGATAGCACCAGGCAGATCAAAATCACAAACAATATTCTTGAGCCATTTACTTATTCCAATATTTTTATTTCTTCCAATGGTAGTAAGATCGTTTATACCTCCTGGCGGGAAAGGCTCGTCACCAATACTTCTCTAACCAGTTCCCTTATGGATGTTTACAGCAATATCGACGGCTCAAATGAAACAAGGATCACCAATAGCCTTCCCCAAAGCGGTTTCTGGCTTAACGGGAATTGGGCCATGGACAATGAGAGAATACTTCTATTTCACGCTGGTATCCGCATTCTGGGTTCTATGAGCGTTCAAAGTACACGGGACAATTCAGCAAAATATTTGTCGAGTTCATGGACGAGGATCTATGCAGATCTAAAACAATTTTGATCAGGAGAAAAAATTTCGTCAAGCCGGATTGCATTACGGGAGATAAGATGCTTTGAATGAGGTGCCTCAAGAAAAAAAAGCAGAGAAGGCCCCCGGTTCAAGACCGATGAACAAACCTTCGCTTCTTGATTCAACCGGATACGTTTTCATATAGAAACCCTCTTCGCTTATATTGCGGCCATTTTTTAGATTGAACCTGTAACCATGTAAAGGACAGACGATATTCCCGGTTTTATCTATATATCCCCCGGCAAGTATCCCGCCCGCGTGGGGACAGGTATAGGGAAAACCAAACCATTCTTCCCTGAATTTTGTGATACAAATCTTTTTGTTGTTTACTTCAACTACCGCGATGCCATTCTCTCCCACTACAATTTCTTCCTCACTCTCTGCTATTTTATACCATTCGTATTTTTTTCTCATTGCTTGAAGAAAGGCGTGCCACGGCTCAAAGCCGTGGCACGCCTACAATTTAAACAGCCCAATGTTCTGTTTTGTATGGATACCTGATCTTGTAAAGTTCCTTTACCTTATTCAAAATCGTCATTCGAAGCTCTTCAATATTTTTTCTCTCTATGGCTGAAATGAAAACGGCATTGCCTTCTGTTTCACGTTGCCACTTTTCGTAGAGGTCATTCAAAATCTCGGCACGGACTTCATCTTCCAGCCAGGGATCGAAGTTTCTGTCTTCATAGAGATCCATCTTATTAAAAATGGTAATGGTTGGTTTATCGAACGCATTAATGTCCTGCAGCGTCTTGTTCACGACACCAATTTGCTCTTCATAACCTGCATGCGATGCATCTACCACATGCAGTAATATATCTGCTTCACGAACCTCGTCCAATGTGCTTTTGAAACTTTCAACGAGATGGTGAGGAAGCTTTCGGATGAATCCAACAGTATCGCTCAACAAAAAGGGTGTTGATTCAAAAACAACTTTGCGTGTAGTAGTATCCAGCGTAGCGAACAATTTATTCTCGGCGAAAACATCACTCTTACTGAGCAGATTCATGATCGTCGATTTTCCGACGTTAGTATACCCAACCAGTGCTACACGAATAAATTCGCCACGATCTTTTCGTTGGATGAAAGCTTGCTTATCGATTTCGGAAAGACGTTTCCTTAATAAGGAGATTTTGTCTTTCACGATCCGACGGTCAGTTTCTATTTCCGTTTCACCCGGACCTCTTGTACCAATACCTCCTCCCAAACGCTCTAGGTGACTCCACATCCCTTTAAGTCGCGGTAACAGATATTGATATTGCGCCAGCTCAACCTGGGTTTTTGATTGAGCGGTTTTTGCACGGCGCGCGAATATGTCAAGGATCAGATCTGATCGGTCGATGACTTTTATATCCAGAATTTTTTCGATGTTCGTAATTTGTGACCCACTCAGCTCGTCGTCGAAGATCGCGAGCTGGATGTTTTTTCCATCGATATAGTGACGCATCTCTTCTAACTTTCCTTTGCCAACGAATGTGCGACTATCCGGATGCTGTAATTTTTGGGTAAATCTCTTTACGGCAACAGCCCCTGCTGTAGTTGCCAGAAAGGCAAGTTCATCAAGATATTCCTGAACCTGCGGCTCTGTTTGTGTTTTATGTATGAGGCCAACCAGCACAGCCCTTTCTTCTTCCTGGATTCCGTTGTTTTTATCTAGCATAGAATAAGATCGTGCTCCATTATTATGCCAGCTAAGATAATGTTTCGACTGCGCCCGGTACAAAAATATGAGAAGAAAATAGCAGCTACTTAAAAAAAGTCCAGCGAGTTCCCTACAAAAAGATATTCAATCCCTACGGATTGGTTCGTCCTGCTTACTGTTCTACCAATATTGAATCCCTACGGGATTTTGAAGGGGGCCACCCTGATTATAAGCCACTGATGGTAATACCGATTGTAAACGGCCTTACATCAGGTCCAAGTCCTTCTTTGAAGTATGCGTTTACCTGGTACACTGTAAATAAGCTTACGCTGCCATAGCCAAATCGACCGGTTACCGCAAACCTTGTTTTATTGAAATATCGTTTTGACTTTTCTTTTTGGGTAAAAGAATTGATTGTTCCGCCAGACCCATTCAGAAGGTTTTTTCCTTTCGTACCGGCGCTTAACATTGTACCGATTTTTGCCCCGACTGCCCCCTTCCAACTCTTGTTAGGATTTTCTGGATTAGATCCGTACCTGAATTCAATCGGTATCTCGATATAAGAGGTTTGTAGTTTAAATTTTTTGAAATGAGTCGTATCCTGAACATTTTGAAATTTCAAGGTGGAACTATTATTGGTTTTGCCGCTGATATCAAGATATGTGTCATTAAAATAGATGCTGCTGGTTGAAACACCTAATCCCAGGGCAACGCTAAAATGAGGATTCGTTTTGAAAGGGAAATCCATCATCAGGTACATTCCAAAGCTTCTTGATAAAGTCTTAATATCAATTGTGTCCGGTGAATTCGCCCAGTTGTCTATGCCAACCTGGACGAGGAAGTGATCATTTGAACGATTCATATTCACCTTGCTCCAATCTTTTTTTACCGGTTTGGGTTTGGCGGTAGTATCCACGACTTTTGTAGAATCCTGTCCGAATGTTATTGCGGCAGAAACGACAAATAGGAAGAGGATAGATATTTTTTTCATACAAATTATTGAGCGTCAAAAGTATACCAGCTCACGGTTAATAAAAGGTTAAAGAAAAAGCCCACAGACATACCATGGGCTTTGCAAATTGTGGACCCCTGCTAGCTCAAACTAGCGATCTAGCCAGGTATTTCCAATCGTTCGGACAATAGAATCAAAAAGTTCTTCCAAAATGACATCGAAAATGTGGACCCTGCTGGGCTCGAACCAGCGACCCTCTGATTATGAGTCAGATGCTCTAACCGGCTGAGCTAAGGGTCCAATCCCGCCTGCGCGGGAAAAAATATATTATTTAAAAGAACTGTGAGGTTAACTCGAAAGAGCGGCAAATTTAAAAAAATTAATTAGCTGTAAAAGAATTCTTTTAAATCTTTAAATTGCTATTCAGGCAGCATAACATCAATGCTGCTGGTCTTCATATAATGCTTGCAATGCCATCGATCAATGAGTTGAAGGAGATCCAACGCCGGATCGCTGTGTACGATGACGAAAAGGCCTACAAAGAATTGTTCTTCTTATTTTATAAGTCGCTTACTCAATTTGCTTTCTCATTTGTAAGGTCCAGGGAAATGTCGGAAGAAGTTGTCTCCGATGTTTTCATCAATATCTGGAAGGGTAGAAGACAGCTCGAAGAAATTGTCAATGTAAAAACCTACCTATACATAAGCACCAAAAACATCTCACTGAAATATCTGCTAAAGCAACACAAACAGGTTGCGATCGCAATTGATGCGCTTACCATTGAACTTGAAAGTAAAGAGATTCATCCTGAGCAAATGATGATTACTGCAGACATGGTAAATAAAATCACGGAAGCCGTAAACCAACTACCACCACGTTGTAAACTCGTATACAAATTCATCAAGGAAGATGGCCTTCGATACAAGGAAGTGGCCGCCATATTGAACATCTCAGTAAAAACGATCGACAACCAACTCGCTATCGCTCTTAAGAAAATCGGTACGGCAATTAATGTGAATTTAAAAAAAGAGCATTTGTCTTGAGTTCCTACCTGGCGGAGATAAGGGTCGTTAAAAGCAAGTAATTCATCAGAAAAACACGAACCTCCTAAGGAGCTTTTGCAGGCATTACTGTTTCCATAAACACGCTACTCCTTCGGAGCTAGCGCGAACTTTATATCACATGTATCTTGATGTGGCTCCTCAATAACACCTATTTCATATCGATCCATGTACAGGGGTAACAATCCATACTAAGTTTATATCTCTTCCTGAAATGACCGTCTATTGTTCCTAATCTTATCTTCCTGGAGGCCCGTGCGATTTTCGGCCCGGGCATGTTTCGCGCTTTATCGAATCAAACGCCTCTCATTTTGGAGGGGATGGGCACGGGTGCGGCAATTTATTTTTCCACCGCTTAGTAGATTTTCTTTTTTTTAGGCTCTTTACCAGAGAACTGCTGCCGTATGTCGATTGACCGTTTCTGGATCTTAGTAGCCCGCAAGCTTTCCGGCGAGTCTTCCATTGAGGAGATTCGCGAACTGGAAGGATTATTACGGACACATCCTCATCTTCATTTTTCCATAGAGATCATCACTAATCTCTGGAATCAGCAGGCAAAAAAGAACCTGATTTTACTGGAGTCTTCTTATTCTCAGCATGCAGAACGTATGAAAAACCTGGGCATTCCCATGCAACCGGAAGCAGCCAGAGATGAAGCCGACTCCACTTATCTTCTTCACGGATCACGTAAAAGTCGGCTTAGAAGAAACCTGGCCATTGCGGCTTCGGTACTATCGATAGGAATCATTATATCCGGCGGCTTTTATTATTTGAAAGGAACGAAACGTATTCTTCCTGCTGAAAATGTTGCGGAGCTGGCAGTGAGTACAAAATACGGATCGCGTACGAACATTCAATTGCCTGATGGCAGTAAGGTGTGGTTGAACTCAGGAAGTACGCTCACCTACGATAAACAATTTGGAAAAGAGATAAGAGAAGTGGTATTATCTGGAGAAGCATTTTTTGATGTTGTGAAAAACATTGAAAAGCCTTTTATTATACATACCGCGAGTATGGACATTAAAGTGCTCGGCACTCAGTTCAATGTAAAATCGTACGCGAATGATAATCATTCCGAGGCATCCCTGATACGCGGAAGCATTGAAGTTTCCCTGAAGAAGCGGGGATCGGAAAAGATTCTTTTGAAACCAAATGAAAAAATTGTTGTGATGAATGATGCTGCAGTGAAAGATACTTTGAAGGTGGTACAGAAAACGACTGCTCGGGATCCGATCATCTCGGTCCAGAAATTGAATTACGATGAGAATGATAGCACGATCATCGAGACCTCCTGGGTCGACCACAAACTTTATTTTAGCAATGAATCATTTGAAGAGATCGCTGTAAAAATGGAGCGTTGGTATGGCATCCCGGTAGTCTTCCAGGAACCAGCTTTGAAAAATGAACGATTAACTGGCAGCTTTACGAATGAAATGATCGACGAGGCACTGAACGCGCTACAGATCTCAACCGCCTTTCGTTACTATAAAAAAAACAATACAATTATTATAACAAAATAGCTAAACCCATCAAGCCGTATGATGCTTAATTCGACATAGAAATAAAAAACAAAACGGGACTTCGTTGCAGCGAAATCCCGCAGGTTAAAAAAATTGTTGCCAGGCTCCGCATCGCGGATCCTATTTAATTAACCCTTCAAGTGTAAAATATGAAAAAAAGGGATATCGTACACGCCTGTACAAGGCGTAATCCTCTTTATCTAAAGTTTGCCAGGATTATGAAATTAACGTGCGCATTGATTTTGATTGCCTGTCTTCATGTTTCAGCCGGAACGTATTCGCAGGATAGGATCACCCTGAAACTCGGCTCCGCCGATATAAAAAAGGTGTTGTCGGCTATTGAAAAAAAGTCTGATTACCGTTTTTTGTTCAATGAGTCGATTATGGCGAATAAGCCCAGGGTTTCGGTGAATGTAACCAATGCCGAAATCACGTCGGTATTGAATGATATTTGCCTTAATAATGGGATTGCCTATCACATCCTCAAAAATAACCTGGTTGTATTGAAGGAGGCATCTCTGGGCACGGAGATCGCAATTCCCGACATCGCAGTATCGGGAAAGATAACGGGAGCCGCCGGCGAGCCACTGTCTGGCGTCTCTGTAACGATCAAAGGCACTCAGACCGGTACCACAACGGATGCACAAGGAAACTACAGCCTGACGGTGCCCGATGAAAACGTGGTGCTTGTTTTCAGTTATGTAGGATTTAGTTCGCAGGAGATCCGGGTTGGGAGCCAGACTACCTTAAATGTAACGATGGCTGCTTCCACACGGACGATGGATGAAGTAGTGGTGATCGGTTATGGTACAGCCAGTAAGAGAGACCTTACGGGGTCCATCGTCAAAATTCCAGGTAAGGAAGTAGCAGATAAACCGAATACAAATCCGGTTGCTTCTTTGCAGGGTAAGGTTGCGGGTTTATCAGTGGTGAATTCAGGAACTCCGGGGAAAGCACCGGATATCCGCATCAGGGGTACTTCCAGTATTGGCGCGGTTCAACCCCTGTACGTGGTCGACGGTATCTTTAACGATAATATCGACTACCTCAATCCGAATGATATCGAGTCAATTGAAGTTTTAAAAGATCCTTCATCGTTAGCCATCTTTGGTGTAAGGGGTGCTACCGGTGTCATTGCAATCACTACCAAGAGAGCAAAAGCGGGTCAGGTTACTGTAAATTTCAACACCAGCTTTGGCTATAAAAAATTGACAGATAAGATCCAGTTGGCTAATGCTGCACAGTTTCAGGAACTTTTTGCTGAAGAAAGAGCAAACAACGGTGTAACAGCTCCATTTGATTATGTCGGATTAAACGCAAATACAGATTGGATCGACGCCGTAACAAGATCAGGTAAATTCAATAACAACAATCTCAGCATCTCCGGGGGAAGTGAAAGAAACAGGTTCAACTTCGGCGTGGGGTATCTCTCCGACGAAGGTATTATATTACATGAAAAATTGGAAAGATGGAATTTGTCATTAAGTGATGAATTCAAACTAAGCCAGGCGATAAAATTAGGAGTGAACTTTAACGCCTCGAGACAAAATAATCCATATGATGCCACATGGGTTCTTGATGCGGCGAGAAAAGTGATTCCACAAGTATCACCAGGTACAAAGAACTTCTTTGTAAAAAATCCTTACGGCACGGATAGTTTGAATATGGATATTTATTCAGGACTTGATGTCGGTCTTCAATCTTCCGGCGTTGTCAATCCACTGATCCAACTGGAAAATGAATGGGACAACACAAAGAACATTGAGTACCGGACAGTCGGTAGTGTTTTCGGAGAAGTTGGATTCTTGAAGTATTTTACATTCAGATCAACCTTGTATGCGGATGTAAGCCATATAAATAAAAGAGTATACACACCTCTTTACTATGCTTACAATCCAAAAGACGATAAGCCATACCTGTATAGTCAAACTACCAGGGTACAGGAAGATGACCAGGATTACAGAAAGTTCCAACAAGATCATGTGTTGACCTTCAAGAAGAATTTCGGCGATCATGGCATCACAGCAACTGGTGGATTTACCACTTACTATT
>DAINQQ010000164.1:0-12701 GCA_036742645.1 Flavitalea sp. | reverse complement strand
GGATGATGAACTCCGACTTCATCCCATGCGCCGCGCAACTTAATACCGTAAATAAAATAGTTTGGGTGAGTTGGAAAGAGCGGTTGTTAATAGAGCGACTTCAACGAAAAACAGAAATTGTACAGACTTATCTCAGCCAGTGTAATCATCACTGGGAGGAAGCGTTCTGGTGGTTACTTGCAAGAAATTTTGGAATAAAGGTGAACTCTGAGGCTTTTGAATCTGTTGCAAAAGGTTTACCTGTAAATGTACTTGTCAGGCACAAAAACCAAATCAATCAACTTGAAGCCTTATTACTAGGCCAGGCTGGATTGCTTGAAAACGAATTCCAGGAAGACTACCCAAAAATGTTACAGAAAGAGTATTTGTTTTACAAAATCAAATATAAACTTCAAACGATCCGCGAATCAATCCACTTTCTGAGAATGAGGCCCGAGAACTTTCCAACCATTCGCCTTGCACAGTTAGCCATGTTAATTCACGATTCATCACACCTGTTTTCGAAGGTCATGGAAATGCACTCTGTTACTGAGGTGAAGACCCTCTTGAATGTAACTGCAAATGATTACTGGCATTATCACTACAGGCTTGATGAACCGTCGACCTTCAAACCAAAGAAATTGGGAGAGCAGATGGTAAACAATATTATCATTAATACAATTGTTCCGGCGGTTTTCGCATTTGGCTATTTGCATAGCCAGGATTCTTATGAAGACAAGGCCTTCCACTGGCTCGAACAAATCTGCGCCGAAAATAACAGCATTGTCGAGAAGTTTATAAAAGCTGGAATAAGTAGTCAAAATGCACTTGACACGCAGGCTGTGCTCGAATTAAAAAGCGCTTATTGCGATAAAAGGAAGTGCCTTGACTGTGCTGTGGGGAGTTACTTATTGAATAGGGGGATAACGGGCTAAAGGGAAAAGAAAAAGAGCTGAAAAGAAAGCCGACCAGTTCTTTACCACCGTGCAGGGTTTGCCATTAATTTCGCGAAATAACACCAAACTTTTATTCGTGCAAATTCCTGCTATCCTGGCAACTTGTTCCTCGCACCAAATCCGTATTTGCGTGGTAATTGGTTGCCAAAAGCTTCTACTGTATAAAAATCGGCCTTACTCCCAACCTCTTTTTGTCCTTAAGCTTGTCCGCTACCTCACCTCTTGAGCAACCTCTTTATCTCTTAGCCAATGGAAGAGCACGTTCACCCTAATATCGGGATGAATGCTATAGATAACCGGGCAGGTATGAGCTGCTTTTTCCAGTACTGCTTTTTGATTCTTATCCACGACAAGCGAGTCAGGGAAATGAAACGTTAAATTTACCCCTCCAATCCGCCTTGGATCTGCTTTCATAATCTTTTCAACATCGATCCTGACTCCCTCAAGATTCACCTTCATTTCCCTCGCCCTTATTCCCATAGTGGTAAGCATGCAGGTACCAAGAGCTGTTGCCACAAGGTCGGTCGGAGAGAAGCGTTCGCCTTTGCCATTGTTATCCACCGGCGCATCCGTCTCTATAACACTTCCGGAATGAAGATGAGTGCAAACGGTATGTAAATTTCCCTCGTATATTATTGATGAAGTCATCATGTATTAATTTGCCTTAAATTTACGTTGAATAATCAAATCATTGGCGGTGAAGAAAATAGTTTTGTCCTTACTGATAGTCGTAACAACAATGGCAGTATGGGCGCAGGATTCTACTCAAAAAAAAACGTCGACTAAGCAGGACAAGAAAAATGCGCGACGTGATCGTATCAATTCATTGTTGCGCCAGGAAGAAGAAGGAGAAATTGTTTTCAACAAACAAAGCGTATTCGGTATCAAGTTGGCAACCGACGGGTATGGTCTCACTTATGAAATAGGTAAGTTTAAAACGCCCCGTAAAGCGACTCTATTCCAATTAGAAATTTCTGAAAAGAAACATAAAAAAGAGAAAAAACTCGCTGCATCGATCGACAACCAGTTCCAAATAAACTCTGTGGTGTTTGGTAAGACAAACAATTTTTATCAATTCAAATTGGGCGTTGCACAGCAACACATCATTGGTGGAAAGGGCAACAAGAATGGTGTGGCAGTATCTGCTAACTATGGGGGAGGCCTTATTGCTGGATTTCTAAAACCATACTACGTAGATGTTGAAGATAGCTCAAACAACAGGTTCAGGTCCAGATATCCTCAAATCGTTGATAAAAATTATTTTGAACTAGGTGCCGCTGGGTTCACAGTGGGATGGAATGCAGTGAAAATAAGACCGGGCGCTTATGTGAAGGCTGCGATGCGGTTTGACTATGGTCGTCTTAATGAAACTGTAACAGCTATTGAAGTGGGCCTGGGCGCGGAAATTTATTCTACCAAAATGTCGCAAATTATCTATAGTACTGAAAAGCAAGTCTTCTATAACGCTTATGTAACGCTTCTTTTGGGCCGAAGAAAATAACGTCGTGCTGGCCGCTTTCAATAAAAATGATGCGTGATTTTGTAAAAAACGCTGTTTCAACCTGACAATTCTTGCCTGTTTGTATTAGTGATTCGTCGAGTGTACCTTTGACCTGATTTTAAATTATGCAGGAACTTCCCGTGATAAATAAGGACCAGATTTTGGAACTGTCCGCCTCCGCCGGTGTAAGCGGCAGACCCAAAAAGCCAGACTGGTTAAGAGTCAAGCTACCGATCGGCGAGAGCTATAAACATGTACGCGGTCTTGTTGACACGCATAAACTTCATACCATTTGTGAAAGCGGTAATTGTCCGAACATGGGCGAATGCTGGGGTGAAGGGACAGCAACATTCATGATACTTGGAAATATATGTACGCGCAGCTGCGGTTTTTGTGCGGTAGCCACAGGACGCCCCGAGGCCGTTGACTGGGATGAGCCGCAGCGAGTGGCAGAAGCTATACACCTGATGAAGGTAAAGCACGCTGTAATCACGTCCGTTGATCGCGACGAGTTAAAAGATGGTGGTAGCACAATCTGGTACAATACGATCAAAGCTGTCAAATCTCTAAATCCAAAAACAACGCTTGAAACATTGATTCCTGATTTTAAGGGTCAGAAAGAAAATATTCAGCCAATCATTGAAGCCGCTCCTGAAGTAGTTTCACACAACATCGAAACAGTGGAGCGATTGACCAGGCAGGTGCGCATCCAGGCTAAATACTGGAGAAGTATGGAGGTTCTTCGCATACTTAAGGAGGGAGGGATGCGTACCAAGAGTGGTATCATGCTCGGGTTGGGTGAAAAGAAAGACGAGGTGATTCAATCGATGCATGACCTTAGAAACAGTGGCGTTGATGTAATCACCCTTGGTCAATATCTTCAACCATCGAAAAAACATCTTCCTGTTCTCCGGTTTGTTCACCCGGATGAATTTGCAGAGTACCGTGGGCTTGGTTATTCGATAGGGTTTGACTATGTTGAAAGCGGACCACTTGTTCGCTCCTCGTACCATAGTGATAAGCATGTTATAGAAGGCTACGGACGATCACAGTGGCTAGCACAAAACGACTCACTGCAGCTATCTTAATCCAATAAATGATGGTGATTCTGAAAAAGGTCGTTCTTTTTGGTTGCTCATCTTTAATTTTCTGTTTTTCCATTGCACAAATAAGCTGGCACCCGGTACTCGATGATACCCTGCCGCGGGGCCTCAAACTGTTTAAGACGAAAGACTCATTAAACGGGCGACCATTCATTGCTTATTATATTGAGGCTAATTTGAAAAATCGAAACCTCCAATTCACGACGCAGGTAAGTAAGGGAAAGCGGTTCACACCGTCCCAGTATTATGAGCAGGAAGGCTTGCCCGAGGTGGTCGTCAACGGCACTTTTTTTTCTTTTGAAACGAATCAAAATCTTAACGTCGTTATTCGCGACGGAAAAGTTTTAAGCTACAATATTCCCGCGCTAAAGAGCAGAACAAGCGATTCGTTCTATTATCCCACACGCAGTGCGATTGGCATTACGAAGAACCGGAGAGCCGATGTTGCGTGGTTGTTTACGGATACAGCGGAACGATGGCCTTACGCTTTTCAATCAAGACCGCTCGTTGCCAAAGGCAAGACAAAGGATCCTTCGTTTGATGATCTCAACACCATTGATCCCTGGAGATGGTGGACAATGAAAACGGCGATTGGTGGTGGACCAGTCCTGGTACAAGAAGGACGAATTAATATTACAAACCAGGAAGAGCAGATGTTTGTAAATGGGGATGCTGACCTGCATCCCAGGACTGCTATGGGCTATACAAAAAAAAATAAACTCATTATTCTTGTAATACAGGGAAGAGCCCCAGGCCAGGCAGAAGGCGCAACTTTAAACGAGGAAGCAAGAATCCTCACTGATCTTAATTGTTACGAAGCACTCAATCTCGATGGAGGTGGAAGTAGTTGTATGTTGATAAACGGAAAGGAAACAATCAAACCATCCGATAAACAAGGGCAGCGGCCGACCCCGGCTGTCTTTATCATTCGTAGTAAACAATAGTTTGTCTCTGTAGCTGAAAGACGATTCCTAATGACTCAGTCCTGTATCTCCCATGCCAGTGCGCTTGCTCCGAGAATGGCGGCATCTGCCTCTCTTAAGTGGCTCACCAGTATCTTCACTTTGTTTTGGAATACCTGAATAACATTGGCCTCCATATTTTCGCGGGTGGGTTTTAATATCAGATCGCCGGATTTTGTCAACCCACCGAATAATATGATGGCTTCAGGGCTTGAAAACATTACAAAATTGGCCAGCGCCAATCCCAATATCTCACCTGTAAATTCGAAGATTTTTTTTGCCAGCTCATCCCCCTGCGTCGCTGCTTCAAACACTTTTAATGAGTCCATTTGATCAGCCGGGATCTTTCTAAGCAAACTCGGTTCAGTGCTGTTCTCGAGCATTTCGAGGGCGGTGAGGCGAACGCCGGTTGCAGACGCATAACTTTCCAATGAACCCCGTTTGCCGGTGCCTTCATGCAAGCGACCATTTGGAATGATGATGGTATGGCCTAATTCACCGGCAAACCCATCATGGCCGTAGATTAAATGACCGTTCGCAACGATTCCGCTTCCAACGCCCGTTCCCAGTGTAATCATGATAAAATCCTTCATCCCCTTGGCAGCACCATACATCATTTCACCGATTGCCGCTGCGTTTGCATCGTTCGTTAATACAACCGGCAATTTGAATTTTCCTTCGATCATCTTGGCGAGCGGAATAATTCCACGCCAGGGAAGGTTAGGAGCATATTCCACCGTACCTGTGTAATAATTTCCGTTTGGAGCGCCAACACCAATTCCCTTGATCCTCCCCGTTCCTCCGGCGCGCTCAATCATGGGATGAAGACTGTCGTACAATTCATCAATGAATCCTTCTACCTCGGCATGATTACGGGAAGAAATTTCACTAGAAAATAAAATGTTACCATTACGATCTACGATTCCAAACTTCGTACCTGTTCCTCCGATATCGATACCAAGTGCCAGCTGTTGTAATGCAGTAGCTTTTCCCATACTGATAGTTGAATATTTTATTAATGACCACCACCAATCTGTTGATCGAAATCCAGATTCTGTGCACGCAATACACTTCTTAACTTAAGTGCGAGCCAGGCAAGAAACGCAAAACATACGGCTGCGACCAAATAAGAATTGTGCATATTATTAGAGCCATCAGCATGATGAATGTCTCCGATAGCGCCCTGGAAGGGAGGAATGACTGCACCTCCCAATATCATCATGATCAAAAACGCAGATCCCTGGCTGGTGTATTTTCCCAATCCACCCACACCTAGCGAAAATATACAAGGCCACATTACCGAGCAGAACAACCCGCCAGACATGAAAGCGTACACAGAAACGATCCCATTTGTAAACACACCGATCAGCATTGCGACGCATGCGAGGATGGAGACTGTGAGCAAAGTTTTGACAGGTTTTTCCTGCCCGTAAAAAAAAGCCGCAATTGCGATCAATATACAAACTGAATATGCGAGGAGGTCCGTAATATCATTTCCATACGTTCGGTTGACGAGAAGAATAACAGCGAAGGCAATAAATGGAACGACCACTGTTGCGATCAGCCTTCCAGTTCTGGATAAGTTAAAAACGCTGACGGCGCCGGTCCATCGTCCAATCATCAAGCTTCCCCAATAAAGGGATATATACTTGGAAATTTTGCTTTCATCCAATCCCATTTCGGTTAAATAGCCCGGCGTCTTAAGCAATGCGCCGAAATTGTTATCTATAGTTACCTCAACACCTACATACACAAAGATGCCAAGCATGCCGTAAATCAATTGCTGATACTTCATGGCGCCCCAGCCATCGTTATTTTTGACAGCTTTCGCATTCGACGCAAATAAGATTCCGACAACTGCAAGTATGGTGGTGATCAGTAAAACCATTTTAGGAATTTCTGTCAGCTGTCCTATTATGATTAAAAGAATGATCACTCCCGTCATTAGTAATAAGGAAGAAGCAGCTTTGTTCGCTTTCTCGAATCTTTCATCATTTTTTCCGGAAGGCAAACTGGAAAAACTAAAAAACAATGCAACCGCAGCAAATACTCCCGCCACGATAAGATATAAGGTATTGATGTTTGTTACCGTAACATTAGCATTCTGATTTGCGATAGAACCAAACAGGAAAAAACTTACGATGATAGGTCCGAGTGTAGTTCCCAGTGAGTTGACACTGCCTCCAAGGTTTAATCTGTGCGATCCGGTCGCAGGATCGCCCAACGCAATGGCGAACGGTTGGGCTGCTGTTTGCTGCAGCGAGAAGCCCAGAGCAACAACAAAAAAAGAGGCAAGCAGGGCAGGAAAAGAATTGGCATTTGCAGAGGGAATAATCAACAAAGCGCCGAGCACAGAAATCCATAATCCGTAAATAATTCCTTTCTTATAACCGATACGATTGATGATATCATATCCAAACACATTTGAAACAAGGAACAATGCCAGGGAGCCAGCGAAATAAGCAATATAAAATGCTGACCCTATGAGTTGCGATTCAAATTGGGAGAGCTTAAAATGTGTTTTGCAGAAGGGAATAAAGATACTATTTGAAGCGGCGATAAATCCCCAGAAGAAAAAAACAATTACTAATGTAGCTAGCGCACCTGTATTTGTAGGCTGTTTGGTCTGACTCATAAGCAGTATCGTTGGGTTTAATAAGTTTTAAAAATAACAAGTTTTTCCGATGCTGAACAAATCATCTGAATAAATTCCAACATGGCAGCATGTAACACATATAGTATCTTATCGAGGCAAGTTGTTATGATTCGGTCGACAGTCGACGTTTCGACCCTCTACAGAAACGAATTCTCAATCACATTCATGATCGGATCATTTCATCGAAAACACTAAAAAATATTTGTCATATCACATACAAGTTGAAAAACCTTCCTAAATTGAACGGGCAATACCTTCACAACCAACTGCATCATCAGCATGGAATTATTATTCGTCAGCGCAGAATGCTATCCGGTGGCTAAAGCAGGAGGATTAGGGGATGTAGCAGGAGCCTTGCCAAAATATCTCACGCAGCTCGGGCATAATACCAAGTTGGTGATGCCAATGTACCGCACTAAATTTTTATATGCTAACCAATGGGACGTAGTACACAAAGGATCAAGTAATCTCGGCAACTGGTGGTTTGAGTTTACGGTGATCAAGGAAAGAACAAATGTACTTGGCTTTGACCTCTACTTACTCGACATAAATGGCTTGCTTGACCGCGAAAAAGTGTATGGATATGACGACGATTCTGAGCGCTTTACGGCTTTTCAAATTGCAGTGCTTGAGTGGGTGTCAAGCTGGCAACATCAACCGGACCTGATCCATGTTCATGATCATCATACGGCACTGATCCCTTTCATGGTTAAATACTGTTACCGCTTTGCGGGAATCAAAAACATTCCCACAGTATTGACGATACACAACGCCGAATACCAGGGATGGATGGATTGGGATAAAACAATTTTTATTCCACAGTACGACATGTGGAAATGGGGAATGCTGGAATGGAACAATAAGATCAATCCGCTTGCCAGTGGCATAAAGTGTGCAGATAAAGTAACGACTGTAAGTCCAAGTTACCTCGACGAGTTAAAATATATGAGCAACGGCCTTGAAGCCTTGTTTGAATATGAAAAAGGAAAATGTATTGGTATACTGAATGGGATAGATAATCATCTCTGGAATCCCGAAACCGATTCTTATTTGAAACCCGAAAACCAGTATTCCATTGTCACTCTCGAGGGCGGAAAGGCAAAAAACAAAATGCAGCTTTGTGAGCAATTTGATCTTGATTTTGATAAGCCCCTGATCAGTTTTATTGGACGGTTGGTAGGAGAGAAGGGAGCTGATCTTCTGCCGCAGGTTATCGGTGATTCTTTTTTTCATATTGGCAGGAGCATGAATTTCCTGGTATTGGGGAGCGGTTCACCCGGTGTTGAGTGGCAATTGAACAATATGAAGTACCTATCGAACAATGATTTTAATGCATATATTGGCTATAATGAAACGTTGAGTCATGTCATTTATGCCGGTTCTGATTTTTTGCTCATGCCTTCTCGCGTCGAGCCTTGCGGATTGAATCAGATGTATTCAATGAGATACGGAACTGTACCGATGGTGAGAAGGACTGGCGGACTAAAAGACACCGTAATCGATTATGGCGATCCCGGTGGGTATGGCATTTGTTATACTTATGCAGCAGTAGGTGACATTTGTCATGGGGTATGGCGGGCGGTCGAATTATATCACGATAAAGAAAAGCTAAGCGATGTACGCACGCACATGATGAAGCTTGATTATGGTTGGGAAACCAGCGTGAAACAATATGTGAGGGTGTACGAGAGCGTGCTGAGGTGATGATTTGATGAGCCAATTGTGAGGATTAGCCGATTAGCCAATGATTGATGAATTGAATTGTGATAAGCTATGCGATGTGCTCATAAGTAATTGGGTTATTCAATAATAAATGATTTCAGATAGTTTTTACGAGATATTAAACTAATATGAATACTGATAAATAGCTTTGGCCAGTTAGGCACTCCGCTGATTGGGGGGCTATAATACTAGAAAGTAATTGGCCAGTTGGCTAATTAGCTCATCGAAACAGGTGTTCGGTTAATAAATCAAAAACAGATTCTATGTCAAAATCTATTCTTGCAGTTATTCTGGGAGGCGGCGCCGGCACACGGTTATATCCTCTTACAGCGAGTCGCTCAAAACCTGCGGTGCCGATTGCGGGTAAATATCGGTTAGTAGACATTCCTATTTCTAATTGTATTAATTCGAACATCAGCAGGATGTTTGTATTAACACAATACAATTCAGCCTCGCTGAACCGTCATATCAAAAACACGTATCATTTCAGCGCTTTTAGCGCAGCGTTTGTTGACATTCTCGCTGCAGAACAAACACCCGATAATCCTACCTGGTACCAGGGAACGGCCGATGCTGTGAGACAGGGATTACGACATATAAATACATTTCCAAGTGAGTATGTGCTGATACTCTCTGGTGACCAGTTGTATCAGATGGACTTCAACGCCATGCTTGAAAATCACGTTTCAAAGGGAGCTGATATTTCGATTGCGACTATACCAGTGGGTGATAGAGAAGCATCTGATTTTGGAATCATGAAGAAAAACGACGAGGGCTTTATTACTTCTTTTGTCGAAAAACCAAAACCGGCGTTGTTCCCGGAATGGACAAGTGACACAGGGCCTGAAATGGTGAAGATGGGCCGGCTATACCTGGCGTCAATGGGTATCTACATATTTAACCGGCAGTTGATGTTTGATATGCTACTGAATGAATTTAGAGAAGGTACGGACTTTGGCAAGGAGATCATTCCGCAATCACTTGCCAAATACAAAGTCGCCAGCTACCAGTACGAAGGTTACTGGACAGATATCGGAAACATCTATTCTTTCTTTGAAGCGAATCTTGGATTAACGCAAGACATTCCTGACTTTAATTTGTTTGATAACGACAGAACCATTTTTACGCGTGCGAGGATGTTACCACCTGCAAAGATAAGCGGCACTACACTGGAGAAAACAATCATTGCCGAGGGATGTATTATCAATGCATCGCGTATGGAGAATAGCGTTGTGGGAATTCGTTCGCGGGTTGGTCATGGTACAACCATCGTAAGCAGTTATCTTATGGGTAATGATTATTTCGAAACTCTCCAGGAAATTAATCATGCGCATAACCATGGCATACCGAATGTCGGCATTGGAACCAGATGTTATATCAAAAACGCGATCGTTGATAAAAATTGCCGCATCGGTGATGACGTTCGTATCAATGGCGGGCACCATCTCGAAAACACCGATCATTCGTTGTATGTAGTGAAAGATGGCATTGTTGTGATTAAGAAAGGCGCTGTATTGCCGAATGGTTTTGTTATTTAACACACGAATTTGCTAACACGAATTAGCGCGAATTTGATTGACACTAGAATTAGCGCAAATTAAAAGGCGCGAATAGGCGCTAATGAATGTGTTTAGGCACAGACCGTGTATTTTTAGGGATGGTTCTCAAATTATCATTTTTAGAAAGTTGAACATACTATTTGAAAAAGCAAGGGCACTTTCATGCGATCATAGCTTATTCGTGTTAATTAGCGCCCTTAAAATTCGTGTTAATTCGCCATTAAAATTCGCGTTAATTAGTGTAACATGGAACCTGTAACCCCGGTCGTCCTTAATACTGAATCTGCGATTTACTCAAAACCAAAACTTAATTTCTGGCAGATATGGAATATGTGTTTTGGTTTCTTCGGTATTCAATTCGGCTGGACACTTCAGATGAATAATATGAGTGCCATCTATGAGTATCTTGGCGCAACTCCCGAACAGATTCCCGGGCTCTGGCTCGCGGCTCCCATGACGGGATTAATCATTCAACCAATCGTGGGTTATCTCAGTGACAGAACATGGCATCCCCGGCTTGGCAGAAGAAGACCTTATTTTTTAGTTGGTGCAATACTCAGCTCTCTTGCATTATTTATCATGCCCAACTCTTCCGCCATCTGGATGGCAGCAGGAACCCTTTGGATACTTGATTCATGTATCAATATCAGCATGGAACCTTTCAGGGCCTTTGTGGCTGATAACCTTGACGATAAACAGCGGCCATTCGGCTATGCGATGCAAAGTATGTTTATCGGTGCGGCTTCCTTCATTGCCGGCTTTCTTCCTGGAATTTTGGTTAGCATTGATTGGCTCGGCATCTCCAGGGAAAAAAGGGCTGGAGGTATTCCTGAAAATATCATGTGGTCTTTTTACATCGGAGGGATTATGTTTTTTGGCGCCGTCTTGTACACAGTGCTCAGAAGCCGCGAGTACCCGCCCAGGAATCAAGACTGGAAGAAAGAACTCAATGCTGAACACGGAAGAGGATTTAGCGGAGCAGTGAAAGAAATTCACGCAAGCATCCTGAAAATGCCCGTCCAGATGAAAAGACTTGCAATCGTTCAATTCCTGACATGGCCCGGATTGTTCCTGATGTGGTTTTATTATTCAACAGGTGTTGCAAGGGATATTTTCAAAGGCGACCCTGAAACATCAAGCGACCTTTACACGCAGGGATTGGAATTTGCTAACACAACTTCTGCAATTCTGAACCTTGTTACTTTTTTGTTTTCGTTCACGCTTCCTTTCTGGGTTGCCAAGTTCGGACGAAAAATGACTCATACATTTTGCTTGCTAATTGGCGGAACAGGATTGATCGTGGTGAATTACATAAGTGAACCTTATATGTTATACGTTGCGATGAGCATGGTAGGTATTGCATGGGCATCCATCTTATCAATGCCATACTCGATGCTGGCGGGTCATTTACCGGAGAATAAGATCGGCATTTATATGGGGATCTTTAACTTCTTTATAGTACTGCCGGAAATCATCGCTTCCCTGTTCTTTGGAAAGATCATGGAAAATTATCTTGGTAATGACAGGCTCCTTGCAGTACAAATAGGAGGAATTCTTTTGATAAGTGCCGGAGTCATTTGCGCGTTCGTCGTCAAGGAAAATAAAACGCCTAATCTTGTGTAAGAAATTCTCAACGATATTCTTTTTGCTGATCATTTCTGTACATCTGTTTGCGCAGAATGATCTCAGGATTTATCCAACACATTGGTGGGTTGGAATGAAAAATCCGAAGTTGCAATTGCTGATCAGGGGCACAGAAAATATTACTTCAGATAAAGTTTCATTTCAATCATCCAGCGCCGATGTTAAAGTGATGGCCATTCATAAACCGGACAATAAACACTACCTGATCGTTGACCTTGAAATATCGCCTTCTGCAAAGCCACAGCAAATAACCTTTTCATTCGGTGGCGTGGTTCGGAGTGATTGGAAATCGTTTTCATACCATTTAAAGGCACGCAACGCCGGAAACGGAACTACAAGAGTCCAGGGAGTCACCAGTAAAGACCTTGTATATCTTTTATTGCCTGACCGTTTTAGTAATGGTGATCCATCAAACGACAGGTTCAGTGATCTAAATGATACAACTGCCGACAGAACCAGTCCATTTCTGCGTCATGGCGGTGACCTGCAAGGCATCATCAATCACCTCAACTACTTTATTGAACTTGGTATAACGGCTCTATGGCTTAACCCGGTTCTTGAAAACAATCAGGCCCTCACCGATGAAGGCGGCAGCAGGCGTAGTGCTTATCATGGTTAT
>DAINQQ010000163.1:0-12769 GCA_036742645.1 Flavitalea sp. | reverse complement strand
ATATTGAATGTTGGCGTGTGTAGCGATGAAGTAATTCCCTTTTCCTTATTGCCAGTTCCCAAAAGATAGAAACAGGAATCCGCAACCTGTGAATAATATGCAAAGTCTTCTGCTGCCATCCAGATATCCAGATCCCGTACATTATCCTTTCCAAGATATTCTTCTGCAAAAGTTTTCACCTGTGCAGTAAGGGTTTCTTCGTTTACTAAAAATGGATATCCACGGACAATCTTAAAATCACAGCTTCCTCCCATACTTTCTGCAATGTTTTCTGCCATTTTTTTCATTCGTGCATGAGCTTCTGTGCGCCAGCTTTCGTCTAACGTTCTGAAAGTTCCCTCCATATAAACTTCATCAGGAATTACATTTATAGCCCCATTAGCTATTACTTTACCAAAGGATAAAACGGTTGGCTGTGTTGGATTAGCCATGCGGCTTACGATCTGTTGTAAGGCAACTATAATGTGGGAGGTAATAATGACCGGATCAATATTATGGTGTGGCTGTGCACCATGACCGCCCTTTCCATGGACCGTAACAAATATTTCATCCATAGATGCCATGAATTTCCCCTTACGAATAGCAATCTTTCCGGCATCAATCATTGGAGAAACATGCTGCCCAATTACTGCATGTGGCTTTGGATTTTCCAACACTCCTTCCCTGATCATCAGACTGGCTCCTCCGGGAATTTTTTCTTCTCCTGGTTGAAAGATGATTTTAACTGTTCCGCCGAATTTGCTTTTTATGGATAGGAGGATTTTTGTTGTGCCAAGCAGGGATGAAGTATGTGCATCATGACCGCAGGCATGCATCACACCTTTGTTCTGCGATGCATATATAACATCATTAGCTTCTGCAATGGGTAAGGCATCCATGTCAGCACGCAAAGCAACAACCTGGTCAGAGGGTTTTTCACCTTGTATAGCTGCTACGACTCCTGTACCGGCTACTGCCTTCCAGGGAATTTCCATTTCATCCAGCCTGGCTTTCACATAAGCTGATGTTTCATATTCGCAAAATGATAATTCGGGATGAGCATGCAAATACCTCCTGCTTTCAATTACGGTGGTGTATATTTTTTGTGCTGATTGATAGATTTCATCTCTTAGCATGTCTTAATAGCAGTTTGTATTATTAATACTTTCAGCAGATCATTATACAGGTTGGTTGTATTAAAGAATTGAATACCTTAAAAGTACAATTTCCTGCCCCTGGTTGGATGTAAATTTTCTCATTCCAGCAAAATAAAGATGCGCTATTTATAATGATAAACCGGGCTTATGAAATTTTTTCAAAAATTCATAAAAAGTAAACGCATAATAATTGTTGGCTTGTTTCTTTTGTTAATGTTCGCCTTTCCTTCCAATGCTCAAAATGCAGGAGATGTAAATAAGAAAAGTGATGTTATCGGGGTAGAAATCGCATGCCCATGGCATCCAACATTATCAGATTACACTAGTTGGCAATACCGCTGATCTATGAAATTGTGGGTGTCGCACTGTACTGCCGCTAACGTCTTTGACGCAATTAAAAGAACAGCATCCGAAAATCCGTAAAGCCGTAGTTAAGGTGAATGATGGATTTTCCGGCGACGGCAATGCTATTTTTTCCTTTTCGGGGAGTGAAAATGCGGTGACATACGACAATGGATTCATGAAAATATTCGCGAAAAACTCCAAATGGTGGCAGGTGAAATTTCTTATGACATGTTTCTTAACAAGTTTAGGCAAATGGGAGGAACAGTGGAGGCTGTTATTGATGGACACAGAACAGAATTGCCTTCTGTGCAATGCAGGCTCACACCGACTGGCGTAAGCGAAGTACTTTTTACCCACGACCAGGAATTAGGTGGTGAAAGCGGGCAGGTTTATATCGTCGCACAATTCCCTGCTTCGGAAGAATATGCTGTGGAGATTCGAGAGATGGGAAAGAAGGTCTCGGATGCATTGCTGAAAAAAGAGTCCTTGGAAGGTTTGCCATTGATTTTATTTCAGTTAAAGAAAATGAACAGTGGAAGCATTACCCTATTGAGATTAATCTGCGAAAGGGAGGAACTACACATCCATTCCTGATGCTTTAATTTTTAACAGACGGAATATATAATCCGGACAATGGAAAATATTATATCTCCAAAGGAAGTGTTGTAATGTATTATTTCACTTCAGATAATCTTCAAAGCGTTAAATATATCGGCCTTACTCCACATGACCTGATTGATATCGCCCTTATGAACGACCTGCATTTTGACGGTACAATCCAGGAAGGTGTAATGTTTCATTTAATAGGCCCACTATCGCAATATGGAAAGTTAGGAGTTGTTTGCGTGAGAAGTACACCCCAAAGAGCCAGAGAGTTTTATAGAAAAATTGTTGAAGTGCTGGATAATGAGTGCCCAATGAAGCATAAGGTGTGCATGCAATGTTTGAAAAAAGGCGTTGGGCCGAATCTGGTGGGAACTAGAGCTACTTCATGGTTTCGAAACGAGTAAAATGAATTGATACTTTGAGTGTGGGATGAAGCGGGAAAACGCAATAAACACTTATAAGGTTGTCCCATGTTAGAGCAAAGAATAAATGAACATGAATATTTAGCGCCTTTCAAAGAGAAAGTTTAGTGGCGAAAGAATTAAGAACGACGCTGCCTCAGGACCGCTTGAAAAAGTAATGCACGATGTATATTAAAGCATATACTTACGTGGCATCCGGTAAAAAAATAGGGAATGTTATCATTACAATGGATGCTTAACCATGTTGCGGAAAATTCTATTGCCTTCGATATATTAAATGGCGTTGATGCGAATAACGAACGCTCAACAGCAGGTATGATCCACCGAAAATGTCATTTACTGCGGAAAGGTGTATAAATTTAGCCTGTGAACGCTGGATTCTTCAAACTTCTTCATCCGTGGGTAACAGCTTTTTCGCATACCTGGAACAGGTTGAGTTGATGGCTTTCTTTTCAGGCTATCCTTTATTTTATGCCTTTATCCGTGTGATCGCCTTAAACCTTGCCAGGAGAGGCGAAATTAAATCCAGGCTTGTTGTCCATTTGCCCCATGCATACGCGCTTGTAGCCGCGCTATACCTCGGCCTTCAATTAAAAAGCCTTTTTCCTGATTATTCGTTTGAACGTATGCACTTGCCTTATTTAAAGGCGTGGGGGGTTGCAGCTGTTCTATTCTGGCTTCCCGCAATGGCAAAGCATCCTGTATTAAGCCTGCTTCATAGCCTGGTCTTTTTTTTCTTTATCGTTCGCGATTTGTTCGTGGAGTCTTTTGCATCGGCTGGTAATTCTCCTTTGGTAAAAAATGATATGAAGTTATTCTCTGTTAGTCTTCTACTCAACCTGGCCGCGTTCGTGGCCATCTTAGCCATCTCCTATCTTATTCGTCGCTTTTTGCGATTAAAAAAATCTCCAGTTGAGTGAGGCATCACGTGCTTTCCCTTCTTCAACTGAATATTTGCTTCGATATCCAATATCGTAAAAGCAGGTTTCAATATAAGTCCGGCTCAATAGTGACCAAAGTCACATCGGCGAATGATGACCCTCATAGCAAAGATTTAAGTCTGTAGGTAGCTTTATCCGGCTCCATTCCATCATTTCATTTTAAAAAATTTTATATGAAACTGCTTAATCATAAAATGCTGCTGATTTTCCTTATCCTCATAAGTGGATACGGCTATATGATCAGTTGTACGCGTGATAACGATCTGTTAGTTCCCATCCAGACTTCGAAACCTCCGGTCACTAACCGTGGTACTAATGTACACACGCCTGGTAAGATGACCACCGGAAATGCGAATGAATGGAAATTTGACAAAGCTCACTCGAGCGTGCTTTGGTCAACAAATTATGTGGGGGCGTCCGGCTTGCTAACCGGCCGCTTCAATCAATTTGGAATATACGATGTGATCGACAGTAAAATGCTAAATTATACAACAGCGGGGCAGCCGTTACCCGACAGTTCCTGGGCATTTTATGAAAATGATCCATCTAAAACCTTCTTTAATGCTTACGTACAAATCAACACTTCGAATACAGGCGAACCCGGAAGAGATGCAGGTTGTAATATTGGCACTTTGGGTACTACAGCCATCGTAACAGGTGTTCAAAACCTGACTCTTACTAATCTGGCAAAGATCAAAACTACCGAGGTGAAATTTGACCCGGCCAGCAATGATTATATCGTAACACTTAGCCTAACCTGGAAAGGTACATTGGCTGCACCTCTTACAAAATCAATTGTCGGCAAATTAAAATATAGTCCAAAAACAAAAGTTCAGTTCGGGACTGCAACTGCTTACGACGTTTTTGGGTTGCAATTAAGCTTCCAGTTTAATTGCAGGGATTTTGGAATTACGAGCACTAGCATTTCCGACAAGATTGACATTGTCTGCAACACTAATTTCCATAACAAGTAAGAAAAAAAATAACAGATGAAACGTGCACTTAAATATTCGAGCCTGATAATCCTCGTGGTTATGGGTTTCGCTGGTTGTTATAAAGATATAATCAAGCCCGAGCTGGCAAGTGATCCGGACGGACCGCCGCAGCCGGTTAGCTTTAAGAATGAATTAGCTCCATTATTCAATACAAATTGTGCCTTGAGCGGTTGTCATGTTTCCGGTGCTCATAAACCTTATCTCCCCGCGGATGTTTCATATTCCCAAATTGTAAATGGCGGTTTCGTAAATACGGCTTTACCGAAGGAAAGTAGACTTTATCAAATGATAAATGGAGAAATGGCTCAGTATATCGCTTCAAAAGCGGACCGGCAAAAAGTTTATGACTGGATCAGAAATGGAGCCCCGAACAATTAAGTGATTTTAAATCGAAGTAAAATGAAACCAAAAATAACTTTCCTCAGATACCGACTCGGAATCCTCATACCCGTTATCAGCCTCTTATTTCTCGTTCAGGTGGACCTGTATGCTCAGGACAGTACCGCATCGGTTGAAGAAACACCAGCAATTGCAAAAGCGAAACCGGTAAAAAATACCTTCCAGAGCGTCTGGATCATCGACAACCAAACTGTTATGGTCCCCATTAAAAAAACTTTGGAAATGGATATTCAACACCGGTTCGGAACAGTGAACAATGGGTATGAAGATTTTTGGGGATTGTTTGCACCGTCAAATATCAGGATAGGATTCAGCTATGTACCGATTAATAGGTTGAATGTGGGACTCGGATTTACAAAAACCGCGGCTGCGGTGATCCCGGAACAACAGCCGTCGTCAGTGAATGGTCCACTATGGGACGGTAGTCTCAAATATTCCATTATTACCCAAACTAAAGGGAAATACCCGGTTAGTGTTTCTTATTATGTCAATGCTGCATTCAATACAAAAAAAGATACAGCTAAGGAAATTTATAGAAACAATTCGGATCGACTGACCTATTTTCATCAATTGATCATTGCTCGGAAAGTTACCGATAAACTATCTGTTCAAATTGCTCCAAGTATCTCCCATCACAACGTCGTAAACGGATATTTTGAGCAGTTGGATGATTCTACGTTGAAAGTAAAACCTGATATGAAGTTCGACCATTTTGCGATTGCCGTGTCAGCACGGTATAAATTAACGGGCGTACTATCTGTCATGCTCAACTATGATCAACCAATAACAAAACATATTTCCAACAATCCCAATCCGAGTCTTTCTTTCGGACTGGAGGTGAACACAAGCAGCCACTCTTTCCAGGTGTTTGCGACGAATTACTACTATCTTAATCCGCAAATGAACAACCTATACAACGATAATTCTCCTTTTAAATATACCGATGCCGCGAATAATAAAATTGAAGGGGGGAAATTCCTCATAGGTTTTAATATTACGAGGTTGTGGAATTATTAAGGAAGGCTATTTGGTAAGATTATGTTTCCGTAGATGTGTTTAGAATTACAGCAGAGATAATAAAAATAACAAAATGATCTAAACGCATGAAAATAAAACTTCAGGGTCTCGTGGGTTTTGGCTCGCTTGTCTTGTTTTTACCGCTCTTTGTAGGCCCCGGTTGTTCTGATTCACCACCAAAGGTCGTTCAGCAACAGGGCGAATCGAAAGAAACTACAGTTAGAAACAACAAACCTGGAAGCAGTTTTACAGATACGGTGAAAATCAATTCTCCGGCAGCGGTATTTTACTCTCCAGATTCCCTGCAACTTGAAAAACTGAGGGTTATTACTGACACGATAATATATGAAAGCACCATGCACGACTGTTTTTACCAGATGAGAAATAGCCGGAGGATATTAGAGAGAGATTATAAAAATGTTCGAATAATTGAAGTAAAAAATGCAAGATATCTGGTTTTTAAAAAGATAAATGGCGAGAAAGAGTATCTTGATCTGAATACACAAAATGATCCTTGCGGCCTATTCATTTTTGATACCAGGAAATCCCGTAAATTGGTAGATATGACAAACGTAGAGACGGAGCTAGGATTTTATTTTACCAGGTAGAATCAAGCATCAGAAGGACCATGGGTAAGAGGTCCCATCCGCTCCTCGTTGAATCATCATGAAAAAAAAATAGACCCTTTTAATAACACAAATAACTCATCATGAAAAAACAATTATTGAAGCCGGTGGCGCTTTTACTCGCTTTAGCACTTCTTCTCAATATTTTTTCCGGGTTTAGATTGTTTCAAAACAAGCCGTGGCCGGTGCCGGAAAATTATAAAAACATGAAGAACCCGGTCGCTTCCGATGCGACCTCTATTGCCGAGGGTAAAGCATTATACGGTACTCATTGTAAATCTTGTCATGGTGCCAAAGGCCTGGGTGATGGAAACAAGGCAGCCCAGCTAAAAACAGAACCCGGCGATTTTACGACGGCTGACTTCCAGGGTCAAACTGATGGAGAATTGTTTTATAAAACAACTGAAGGTCGTGACGATATGCCAAATTTCAAAAAGAAAATTCCAGATGCAGAAGAAAGATGGAGCGTTGTACATTATATGAGGACACTCAAAAAATAATCTGTTTGAATCAAATCCAGGACCGGGCTGTTTTTGTAACAGCCCGGTTTTTTTTTAACATGTACCTGCTGCTGGCATGACGAGAATCATAAGAATCATTGAGCCCGGTGCTCGAATTATGATCTGGCACGTGCTATTTTCATACACAAATAATATGGCGTTTTTATGAAACAACCAAGACAAACTCACGCTCGCAAGAAATTCCTTTTATGGGGAGCGACTATTTTATCAGCGCTTCCACTTTTAAAATTTCTGCCGCGACAAAGCAAGAAAAAAGAAGATTCCCCACATGTGATGGTTAAAATGTTTTCCCAGGATGGCAAACTGGTCGAAATAGATAAAAGATTGTGGGTTGCTTCGGGGAGAAAGATTAGTAATGAAGAACTGCAGAAGTGGATCAGGAAGTAAATTTTTTCTAATACCAATTCTAATGAATGAAACAAATACTTCGAGACGAGAATTCCTGATTGGGGGCATTCTTTCAACGCTGGCAGTGGCAGGGTGCAAAGAAAATGCACATCCCTTTTCCACCACTGAGGAAGTAGTCCTGACTGGCGAAAAAGTGAAACTGCTTTCTGTAGATGGAGAAATCATAGAGGTTGATAAGGCATATCTCAAGCCTGTCCCCGATATACCCACACTCAGTAACAGCGAGGAAAGAAAGGGGATTGCAGGAAAGAAGTTTGTAATGGTGATTGATTTATCCCGATGCAAGAACCTGAAAAAATGCCAATCGGCCTGCAATCACATGCATTTCCTCGAACCAGATCAGAGCTGGATAAAGGTCCATTCCATGCAGGACGCTGATCATTCAGCGCCTTACTGGCAGCCGACTACGTGTATGCATTGTGATGAGCCTCCCTGCGTTAAAGTATGCCCGGTGGATGCGACCTTCAAACGACAGGATGGTATTGTTTCAATCGATAGTGACAGGTGTATTGGTTGCCGTTTTTGTATGGCCGCCTGTCCATATTCAACCAGGATTTTTAATTGGGATGCTCCGGTGTTGCCTGAAGCGGTTGCCAGGCAAAAGTACTCTTGCGAAACAAGTGTTCCGCAAAAAAAGGGTACTGTTGGTAAATGTGATTTCTGCCCCGATATGGTTCGAAAGGGCGAACTGCCACATTGCGTGTCCGCTTGTCCCAACGGTGTTTTTATGTTTGGGGATATGAACGAAGATTCTGTGACCAATGGTGCTGAAACATTTCGATTTAGTGAATTGATTAAAGATAAAGCCGGCTACCGCCTGATGGAAGACCTTGGCACCAAGCCAAGTGTGTATTATCTGCCGGCAGTGAACCGTAGCTTCCCCTATGAATCCGGGTTAGGAAATCAGAATGCTGATGATCACAAAAATCATTAAAGTATCAGTCGTGAAAAATTTGTCTACAACAACAATCGATGCGATCACGCAGGATCTTCTTCCTCAAAAATTTGGAAAGCGCGGAATGATATGGACCGCTGGACTTATCCTTTTATGCTTGATAGGTGCATTCGCGTATTACCGGCAGTTGAAGTATGGGTTGATTGTAACGCATATGCGCGATTATGTATCGTGGGGAATTTATATTTCAAACTTCGTTTTCTTTGTTGCCATTAGCCTCGTGGGATCTCTTATCACAGCAATTTTCCGCCTGGCAAATGTTAAGTGGGCAACTCCCCTTACAAGGATTGCCGAAATTATTGCCGTTTCGGCTATCGTATTTGCTTCCCTGATCATTATTGTAGATATGGGTCGGCCTGAGAGAATGTTAAACCTTTTTGTCCATGGCCGTATGCAATCTCCCATTATATGGGATGTGATTGTTATCGGCACCTATTTTTTTATTAGCCTGTTGCTTTTGTATTTTCCTCTGTTGCCTGATCTCAAAATCTTAATAAGGGCCAAAGAAAAAACCGGCAGGGCTCTGAATAAAGTATATCGATTTCAAGGTTCATTCTGGAAAGGCAATGCTGCACAGTTTAAAATAAGCGAAAGAGCGATCACCATTTTGTGTATAATGATCATTCCTGTTGCCTTCAGTATCCACACCGTTACATCCTGGTTATTTGCAACCACTTACCGGCCGGGTTGGGATAGCACCAACTTTGGTGCTTATTTCATTTCGGGAGCATTCCTGGTGGGTGCGGGCGCTGTAGTAGTGGCTATGTATATATTCAGGAAATTTTACCGGCTTGAAAAATATATTACTGAAATGCACTTCGAAAAAATGGGAAGGATTGTAGTTATGCTTGCTCTGTTATACCTCTATTTTAATATCAATGAATACCTCGTGCCCGCATTCAAGATGAAGAAGCCCGAGGAAGCACATCTAAGGCAGTTGTTTACCGGGGAGTATGCGGTTATGTTTTGGCTCGCAATATTGATTGGAATGATAATCCCGGTTATCATATTGTTGTTTAGAAAAGGGAGGAAACCCGTCCCAATGTTCATTGCAGGTGTCATGATAGTGGTAGGAGCATGGTTCAAACGATACCTGATTGTAACTCCCACTTTGCTGCATCCATTTTTGCCTATTCAGGATGTTCCGGCCAGCTTTCACCAATATTTTCCCAGCCTGGAAGAGTGGGCAATCGCGATCGGGTCGCTTGCAGGGGGGCTGCTGGTGATTACTTTCTTTGCGAGAATCTACCCGATTATTCCGATTCAGGAAACCATAACTGAACAACATGAAAAAGATGAACAAATATAACGCGACATTACTCTTATTGCTAATGATTTTTAGTTTCGCGATCAGCAGGGCATCAGCGCAACAGGATTCAGTTCCTGCCAAAGAGCTGGTTAAATTGAGATATTTCAATGACAAGAATAAAATACAATACCTGGTCCTGGAAAATTCTCAAAAAAAAGGGAAAGAGACCAAACCGTTGGCAACTAAGACATTTAGTTTGTATCTCGACAGCATGAACAGGGTCAATTTTATCGGAAACGTAACTACTGATAAGAATGGTCGTGCGAAAAGCTTCCTGCCGCCTTCACTGAAGTCAGCCTGGAACGCAAGCGCCCCGCATACGTTCATCGCGGTGCCCGAAGGAAGGGAAGAAAGCATGAGTGAACTGGAGATTACAAAAGCAAAAATCCAAATTGATACTGCCTCAGAAGATAGCACCAGGAATATAATTGTTCAGGTAAGTAAGTATGAAAACGACACATGGGTGCCGGCGAATGAGGTTGAGATGAGGATCGGCATCAAGCGTCTGGGCGGGGTTCTTTCGGCGGGTGATGAAGAAAGTTATACAACGGATTCCACTGGAACTGTCACTATTGAGCTGTTGAAGAAAAACATACCAGGCGACGCGAAAGGAAATATTGTAGTAGCGGCCAAGACAGAAGATAATGATCTCTACGGGAATCTTTCTGTTGAAAAAGTTGTCCCATGGGGCATAGCTGTGAATCCTGATACTGGTTTTTTTGAGAAGCGAACACTTTGGTCAACGCGGTTCAGAACGCCTTATTGGTTGCTGATGATGGCGTATTCTATCATTATTGCTGTTTGGGGAACCCTCATATACCTGATTTTGCAAATTGTCAAAATCAAAAAAATTGGAATCGCCCAGGCGTAGCGCTTCCTAGAAGCAATCGTAGGGGGATCGATCTCACTATTTTATTTAGAAATAGATTTTTCATTTCTCTTCACCCGTTTCGAGATTCCTTTGTCAAGCGATAAAGGGCTCACAAACTTTGTTTCTGCTGTCAAAAAATATCATTTAATTTAAATGAAAGTTTCACAGCAGACAACGAGGTGAGAATCCAACGATTGTTTCTTGACAATAGCCTTGATAGTAAGGAACGAAAATCTACCTGACTGATACCATTTTTAAGGAAGTCATAATTTTTAGGAACGCTGACGATGACACGCAAACGGAAGCTATCAATTTTGCTTAGAAAAAAGGAGATTGCGAAAATTGGAATTAGAGAACTATTTTATGATCATAATTCGGTGTCAAGCTTCCCTCTGTGATCCCCTGTGTATCCCCCTCTGTGGTTAAAAAAACTTGCCATGCGGGAGTTATTTGGCCACAGAATCTTTATTTAAAAGCGGGTTCAGAGCAGCAGTCTGATAAATCAGCTGTGAAAGAAGAACACAGAGGAAGGTGCAGAGGACATGACCAGGGCGAATTACCTGTTGACTACTTTGTTACTTTTTCTTTGAAATCTCACATAATTCGTGGCTATTTATATTCTGTATTGGAAAGGGAGACGCGAATGAGCGCGAATGAAGATTCACTTTTAAAACAGCCGGTTTTAAGTTTGGAAGAGATTTAAAAGATTACACAATACCGGTTACAGCTTCACGGTAGGACATGATGAAAATGTTCAATGTCATTAGGGTTAAAGAACGATGATATAAATCCTTAAAGTAAATTGCAATTACGAAGACTTATGCTCGCAAATCAGAGCTACAAATTCTTTTGTCCTCGCCGCGGAGCCAACGACTGTCGGCTCTCATTGTGTAGGCGAGCAAAGGAGGCAGTTAACCACTGTGTCGAATTACGGCTTTCGTCTGTTGTTCGGCAACGTGACGAGATGGATAAAACTCTGAAGGAATTATTTACCAATTCACGAACCGGCAAAAACTTTTTTTCGCTTGAACAAAGCAAAATGACGACATGGTATTAAAATGCCTCCTCGGTTGCTTTTCCTGGCTTGTCCTCATTTCTTGCTCCGCAGATAAGCAAGAATCAGATTCAACATGGGGGACCTTTGGTCATGATGTTTCCAATAATAAGTTCTCAACGCTAACTAATATCGACACGTCGAATGTCGCGCAGCTGAAGGAGGTCTGGCGTTATGAAGATAGCACCGAAGGTGGTGGGGTCTATTTCAATCCGGTGATGATGGACAACCGTGTCATCGGAGTGATGCCCACTAACAAACTGGTTGCTCTTGATGCAGCTACGGGCAAATTGTTGTGGACGTTCGTGCCTGATTCGTCAGCAATTCCCAACTGGTCGAAGGGAATGACGTATCATCCCGGTAACCCTGATCGTATCTTCCTCATTTCCGGTGGCACACTGTATTCCATCAATGCAGAGAAGGGTACTCTCCTCAATGACTTCGGCAACGCTGGTCGCGTCGACTTTTATGAAGGTCTGGAGGTGCCTGACTCAATGCGTACAGGCGTACCCGTTTCGAGTAATGCCCCGGGAGTTGTGTACAACGACGTCTTTATCGTAGGATGCAAAGTGCCAGATGAGCTTCCCTCAACGCCAGGGGATATCAGGGCATTCAATATCAACACCGGTAAACTCGAGTGGACCTTCCACGTGATCCCGAAACCGGGTGAATTCGGCGCTGACACCTGGCCCCGAAACGCCCGCCTGCGCAACGGTGGCGCTAATTGCTGGGCAGGAATGGCCCTGGACGAAAAAAGAGGCATTGTATTCGTTCCAACGGCATCACCGTCTTTTGATTTTTACGGAGCGGATCGTCCTGGTCAAAATCTTTTTGCCAACTGTCTGCTGGCACTCGATGCAAAAACTGGCAAGCGTATCTGGCATTTTCAAACTACGCACCACGATCTCTGGGATCGTGACAACGGATCTCCACCTAATCTTGTTACAATTAAGCGTGGCGGAAAAGAAATCGATGCTGTCGCGCTTGTGACGAAGATGGGATATCTGTTTCTGTTCGATCGGGAAACCGGTGAATCGTTGTATGGTGTGAACGAAGTGCCAGTCGACACAGTGAGCAACATGCCCGGAGAAAAGCCATGGCCTACACAACCCCTGCCTGAAAATCCACCATTCGCACGACAGGGATACAATGAAGATTTCTTTG
>DAINQQ010000162.1:6692-12807 GCA_036742645.1 Flavitalea sp. | reverse complement strand
AATTCGATGGTTCAGTTTACTTGTTTTCACGAAACGAAAATACAGTCGGCAAAGACCCTATCAGTAGGACCAAGACGGCTGAGTTCAAGAATCAGCAATATGGAGCCAGGATCGGCGGGCCAATAATAAAGAACAAATTATTCTTTTTCCTAAATGCTGAATTATCGAGAATTGAACAGCCTACAATTTTTAATGCCGGCGAAACCGGTGCTCTCCTTACTGTAGCAGAAGCTCAGGCCCTGGTGGATACTTTAAAACGAAAATATAACTATGATGCCGGAACCTTCGGAGTTTATCCCACACAAACGCAAAGTGACAAATTCTTTGGGCGGATTGACTGGAACATCAATGACAAGCATCGCTTAACGCTGCGTCACAATTATATAAAAGCGTTCGATGATAATATTTCCAGGTCTCCTACCCTGTTTCGTTTCGGGAACAATGCATATCGCTTCAACAATAGTCAAAATATCACGGTTGCGGAAATAAGAAGCCGTTTGAGCAATCAAATGTCCAATAACCTTATTCTCGGCTTGCATCGCATCAGGGATTTCCGCGCAACTATGGGACAGCTATTTCCTTTCATTGAAATGTCGAAGGGCACCGCAAATAATGGTCTTCAGTTAGGATCAGAAAGAAGCTCCACTGCAAACGAACTGGACCAGGACATATTCGAGATCACTAATAATCTGAGGATCTTTAGAGGCAAACATACTTTTACAGTTGGAACGCATAACGAATTTTTCAAATTCCGAAATCTATTCATAAACAACCTTAATGGTCGATGGACGTTTTCCGACATAGCAGCGTTTAACGCGAATAATCCCCGCCAGGTTCAGGTTACATACTCTAACGTTCCTGACGAGACGAAACCCAGTGCCAGGTTTAGCGCCGCTCAGTTCGCATTGTATGCCCAGGATGAAATACAGGCTAACCAGAAATTGCGTTTAACGTTCGGACTCCGCGCTGATATGCCTGTTATACGCGACGAACCTGCTTTCAATAAAGTGGTCGACTCGACATACAAGGGTGAATACTCAACATCCAACATCCCGAATAAACAGTTATTATGGTCGCCGCGATTCGGTTTTAATTACGACGTCGAAGGAGATCGCAGTATTGTAGTTCGAGGCGGCCTTGGCATTTTTACCGGTCGCGTTCCATTCGTCTGGATATCGAACCAGTTCTCGAACAACGGCCTGCTGCTGAACACGATCAATGTTAGCGACATCACAACCACGCCGGCAAATGAGGTAAATGGAGGGAAAGGATTTGAACCGGATCCTGCAAAGCAGAGCACGGTAGGACCCCTGGTGAGAACTTTTGAAACAAATCTGATCGATAAGGAGTTTAAATTTCCGCAAGTATTTCGGCTCAATCTTGCCGCTGACGTTCGGTTACCAGGAAATATTATGGCAACCTTTGAGGGCATTTACACAAAGACACTCAACAATATCGCCTACAGCAACGTGAATCTCGCTCCGCCTGTTGGTGTGGTTGATCCCGCTTATAATAAGGGCTTTGATACAAGGATAGCGTACTCATCATCCACCGGCGCCGGCGGCAGGAGAATTAATCCAAATATCACGAACGCGATTTTATTGTCTAACACCAACAAAGGATATGCGTATAATCTTACTGTTCAACTTAGCAGGACATGGAAAAACTTCTATGCATCGATAGCATATAACCATAATGACGCTACCGATCTGAACAGTGGTGCAAGTTCCACTGCCTTATCGAACTGGGAGTTTGTTCAGGTAGTTGGTAATCCGAATGATCCGCAACTTGCTACTTCAAACTATGCTCTTACGCACCGGATCACATCGATGATAAATTTCAACATTCCATACGGGAAGTATTTTCGAACATCCATAGCGCTTTTCTATTCGGGTAATTCTGGCCAAAAGTTCACTTACCTTGTCAATGGGGATCTTAACAGTGATGGACAATTTGGAAATGATTTGATGTATGTCCCCAGAAATCAAAATGAGATTGCATTCGTTGATATTTTGAATTCGGATAATACTGTTCGTTTTACTGCGGCCCAGCAGGCAGCGGCGTTCGACCTTTACGTTAGCAAGGACAGATATTTGAATAGCAGGAAAGGAACTTATACTGAACGCAACCAGAGCAACACCCCATGGGAACACGTTGTTGACATGCGCCTTGCCCAGGATTTTTACCTTACCGTAGGCGAAAACAAACACACACTTCAGTTAACATTTGACGTATTCAATTTCACTAATTTGATAAACAAAGATTGGGGAAGGCAGTATGCCGTCGGAAACCAGGCCTACAGTATCCTTACTGCTGTAAACAGAACGTCAGGACCTGTAGCTTCGAGGGGTAAAGGCTATAACTACACTCCTAATGCAATTCCCTGGAATATTTCATTTGCCTCCAGATTCCAGGGCCAGTTAGGCATTCGTTATTCGTTCAATTAATTCTTAAGCGTTCCGATAAACAAAAAGGCCGTCTCAATACAAGGAGATGGCCTTTTTTGTTTTTTACTTTTTATGGGCAAAGTTTATTAGCCAATAGTCGGAGTCAGAGTCATACAAGTATGACATTCGAAGTTAGAAGTGCGAAGTCTGAGGTCTAAGCAATATGTCCGAGTCTGTCAGGGGATCCGGGACGCTTGTCAAGACTCCTGACTCCCGACTCCTTCTCACATCCTACATCTTACCTCTCACCGTCCCCATCCCCACAGCAGAAAAGCCGGCAGCGATCTGGCCCAGGAAGCAACATCATGTTTGCCATCGGGCAATTGAAGGTATTGCATGTCCCTTCCCTCGAGGTAGCCTTTTGCAAGCAGCTCTCGCATTACATCAATAGTATCGTCAATTGAGTCGATAACACCATTCCGATTGCGGTCTTCCGACTCATCGTTTTCTCCACATTGAAAGAAGAATTTCAATCCCGGATGAGACTGCCCCTGGCGTATTTGCCGGTGCATCAGGCGGTCGTTGCCCTCGTTAAAATCTTTTTCAGCTCTGTCTTTTACTCTCCACCATAACGACCCTGAGAAAACGCCCACTTTTCGGAACACTTCAGGATGATTCCAAACGATGTCCAATGCACTTAGCCCACCAAGAGAGAAACCGGCAAATGCCCTGTCTTTTAAAGATTGTAATGCATACTGCGCGTGGATATGTGGTAACAATTCCTCAAAGATGAATCGGTTGTACTGCTTCGTTTTTGCACCCCGGCCTTTATAATCGACCGATACCATCATTCCATATTCGTTTTTTCGATCAGCGCCACAATGAATACCGACACAGAGCAAAGGTTTTATCAGTTCCCGCTGGTGAAGTTCATCCAGAATCTTGTTGAACCCCATAGTCAGGAGGTCCTGGCCATCGTTGATCAGCAGAAGACTCATTTCCTCCGGTTGTTCGATCTGTGGGGGAAGATAAAAATCCACTCTTACAGTCCGCTCGAGAAATTCAGAAACTATTTCGGTCGATTCTACGATAACACCTGTACGATTTTCAATTTCCATAGGCCGCTAAATTACAAAAAATAGGCCACCGGAAACATGGACTGGCGACCGTCGACTGACAACTGCGGATCGTCGACACTTACTGCGTGATTAGACAAAGAAATGTTGCGTGATGGGCCGGTACAGGGTTGACCGTCGACAGACCGTCGACTTTTCAACCAGATTTTTTTTTTCAAATGTGTTCCGATAAATTTGACTAGACTCGTCCACCGCCGTTATCGTTATCATTGTCTTGCACCGTTCAATAATGAACATTGGAGATAATATTCTATCACTACTCAACAAATTATATGAAAAAGATCGGCATTCTCTACGGAAAGGAAAGAAGTTTTCCGATGAGTTTTGTAGAGAAGGTAAACAGTAAAAACATAGACGGCATTATTGCCGAGCCTGTGCGAATTGATAAAGTCGTTCAGGGAGCTGCTGATGAATATGCTGTTATCATTGATCGTATTTCCCAGGACGTTCCTTTTTACCGGGCTTATCTAAAAAACGCGGCAATCTGCGGGGCGGCCGTTATCAATAATCCATTCTGGTGGAGCGCTGACGAAAAATTTTTTAATAACTGCCTCGCCGTTAAAATTGGTGTACCAGTGCCCAAGACCGTTATTCTTCCTTCGAGGGAACTCCCAACTGATACAAGTGAAGATTCCTTCAGCAATCTTGCTTATCCGTTAGATTGGGAAGGCATCTTCAACTATGTAGGTTTCCCTGCTTATATGAAACCGTTTGCGGGTGGCGGCTGGAAAAATGTTTACAAGCTACATGACATGAATGATTTTTTCCAGAAGCATGCAGAAACGGGACAACTAGTAATGTTGCTACAGGAAGAAATTGTTTTTGATGAATATTATCGGTGTTATTGTATCGGGGGAAAGCACGTGCGCATTATGCCATATGAACCACGAAATCCGCATCATTTAAGATATGCAAGTGATTTTAGTCCTTCGGCGGAAAGACTAAAACAAATGGAAGAAATTGTCTTGCGTATTAACCATTATCTTGGTTATGATTTCAACACAGTTGAACTCGCCGTTCGTGATGGCGTGCCATATGCAATTGATTTTTGCAATCCGGCGCCTGATGCCGAACGCACAAGTGTGGGAGAAGAAAACTTTGATTGGGTAGTTGAGACAGCGGCGAACTATTCAATTGAAAAAGCAATGGCACATAAGGCCGGCCAGGATAATTTGACGTGGGGAGAGTACGTGAAAAGGGGTGCCGTCAAAAGATCATTGGTACAATAACAATTGCAAGAATCTTAGGATAATCTAAACGGCTTAGCTAATACTTCAGCATTCTCAAAGCTCACATACTTTTTATTTTTCATGGCACATATCAATTACAAACATTTCACTCTTGGCATTGAGGAAGAATATATGGTATTGGATCCTGAAACGAGGGAACTTAAAAGCCATGAGCAAAAGATTGTGCATGAAGGTCAGAAAGTGATCAAGGATAAGGTAAAAGCAGAGATGCACCAGGCGGTAGTTGAAGTGGGAACAGATATCTGCCAGGATATCGATGAGGCGTTTAATGATATTGGAATTTTACGCAAAACTATTTCGGGAATAGCGGAAGGCCTTGGCCACTCGATGGGTGCGGCCGGCACTCACCCGTTCAGTCATTGGGAAAGCCAACTCATAACAGATCATGTCCGGTACAATGAAATTGTCAACGAACTACAGGAGGCTGCTCGAAGTAATTTGATATTTGGATTGCATGTTCATGTTGGCATGGAAACGAGGGAAATGGCAAATCATATCGCCAACTCAACGCGGTATTTTTTACCTCATATCTACGCGCTCAGTACAAATTCACCATTCTGGGAAGGCCGCATAACAGGATACAAGTCGTTTCGCACAAAAGTGTTCGACAAATTCCCGAGAACTGGCATCCCAGATAGCTTCGAGAGTATCGAAGCTTATGATAACTTCATCAAGCTTCTTGTAAAAACGAATTGTATCGACAATGCAAAAAAAGTTTGGTGGGACCTGAGAGTACATCCCTTCTTCAATACGGTGGAATTTCGCATCTGTGATGTTCCAATGACAGTCGATGAAACGATTGCTATTGCAGCATTATTCCAGGCGGTATGCGCTAAAATATACAAGCTCAGATCGAAGAACCTGAACTTTATACAATACTCCCGATTGCTGTTAAATGAAAATAAATGGCGCGCAAGTCGCTATGGAATTGATGGTCGTTTAATAGATTTTGGCAAGGAAGAGGAAGTGAACACCAGGGTATTGATTTATGAGTTGTTAGATTTTGTTGATGACGTTGTAGATGAACTGGGATCCCGGCATCGGCTTTCTTATGTACATAAAATGCTTGAGAATGGTACGGGTGCTGATAGACAACTCGCGGTATTCGAACAAACAAAAAGTCTCAGCGCTGTTGTTGATTATATAAAGGGCCAGTTTTTGACAGGTCTTTAGTTAACCGCTGTTATAATATTTTTATTAGTGTACCTCATGAACCCTCCAATCAAAAATAGGGCGTTAAGGACTTTTGCCAGTCTTCTCTTTGTTGCTCAAATTTTCATCGTCATCAAATCCGGGTGAGTTGAAATCTCATTTCGCCAATGAGTATAGTGCTGAACTTCTT
>DAINQQ010000162.1:0-6592 GCA_036742645.1 Flavitalea sp. | reverse complement strand
AAATCCGGGTGAGTTGAAATCTCATTTCGCCAATGAGTATAGTGCTGAACTTCTTCAACAAAATATGTCGGACGGAAATTACATACCATTCTATACCGTTCCCTTTTATGTCAGCGGTACAGACAGACTGAGGTACACGAAAGAAAATGTTGTCGGTAATGTTGTATTATTTTTTCCGTTTGGCATTCTGCTTCCGCTATTATTCAAAAATATTAGAATCTTCAGGAAAGTCATTGCCATAAGCTTCGCAATTAGCCTTTGCTTAGAATTGATTCAGTTATTTGCAATCCTTGGAAATTTCGACGTGGACGACCTTCTCTTGAATTTACCTGGAGCCTCGCTTGGTTTCGGAACCTATATTCTGATAAGAGAATTAAGAATACTACCACAGGTTCAAATTTCGGAATAGTCAGTCGGTTTCAAAAAGACGATAGTGTTTTTTGACACATTATTTTTGTATTCGGCCATTGCTGAAAGCGTTTTCCACTGCGAGTCTGCACTGAATGCCTTCCAGTGTTCGTCACGTGAAGCCTTATTCTCGAAGCTCGTCATGTACATGAGATTTGGCATCTTGGGACCAACCATCACTTCGCCATAAAAAACCGCATTGAAACCTAGCCTGTTGAATAGACCAATCTCGTCTCCCTTGTTAAACATCTGCACTTTATTACGGTGAATTTTTTCTGTGTGACTTTCATAGCTGCGCAGTTCATATACTCGATCGCCGACCGGTGTTGTGAACTTAGGTGTATTGAAAGATGGCATTCCCTCAAATGCTCTTAATAGTATTGATTGAATGCGCACATATGGCGGGTCTGAATATACTGCATCGATATAGTCCTTTCCGGCAGTGTTATGCTGCTGATCTTTCTCAAACGTTGCAGGTATTTTTTCCAACTGATCTATCGAAGTGTAGGGGATTAACACATAGATCAACTGTTCATCAACAGAATCAACAACTGGCTTGAAAACACCAATCTTCGCAATCCCTGCCCGGTGCATGGCAGGAATATACGCGTGCTTCAAATATTGTTCTACACGCTGTGCGTGGGCGGGAGTTTTGAGATGGTATATTTTTATTTCAAAAAACCCGCGGCTGCCCTGGAATGCCAACACGTTTAAAGGAAAGATAATTGTGCCGCAGAATGCAATCAAAACAAGAATAACCGAAGCGGAGAATATATTCTTCTTCATATAGAAATTTAAATCGTGAGTTTGCAATTTAAAGAACCGGGTGATAAGATATCCACTTTTATTTAATTAATTTGAACGTTAAACAACTGCTATGAGATATATCTTCTTGTTGGGCTACCTCCTGTTGTCATTAACTGGTGTGAGCCAACCGAAAGCCGATTCAATCCAGCAAATTAAGGAGTGGCTAAAATGGTACGATCTGGATTTTTCCTCAGTTGAGACGGATTCTATGTTGGGTGAACTCAGAGATTTTAGCGAGTTATATAAAAAAATGCATAGCAGGCTGCCGGCAAACAATATTCCTTACCCGTTGTCATTTCAACCGGCTCCTTACGGCTTTGTTATTCCACAGAAACAACAAAAAATCGACTGGAATATCCCTAAAAATGTCACCCTTCCGGGTAACAAGAACGAACTTGCCTTCTATTCAATACCCCAGTTAGCATCACTAATAAAAAACAAAAAAATCAGTTCCGTTGAATTGACAAAATTCTTTATCGATCGCTTGAAAAAATGGGGCGATACGCTTGAATGTGTTGTCACTTTAACCGAAGAACTCGCGTTAAAGGAAGCGCAGCAAGCGGACACGGATTTGAAAAATGGAATATACAGAGGTCCTTTGCATGGCATTCCGTATGGATTGAAAGATCTATTCGCGGTTAAAGGGTATAAGACCCCTTCGGGCTCTACTCTATACTAAGACCAGGTTATCGATGAAAATGCTTATATATACATAAGACTAAAAGACGCCGGCGCTGTACTTTGTGCTAAGCTTTCTTTAGGAGCTCTGGCGTATGACAATAAATGGTTTGGCGGATTTACCAGGAATCCCTGGAATCTTCAACAAGGTTCCAGTGGTTCATCTGCGGGATCGGCCGCTGCAACCGTGGCAGGGCTTTTGCCCTTTACAATTGGAACCGAGACACTGGGATCAATCGTATCTCCCTCAAACCGATGCGGTGCGACCGGCTTAAGACCCACGTTCGGTACCGTTAGCCGAAGCGGAGCGATGGTTTTGTGTTGGAGTCTCGACAAAACTGGTCCTATTTGCAGGAGTGCAGAAGATGCCGCAATAGTCTATTATCATATTAAGGGAACAGACGGCAAAGATGGAAGTGCAATTGACCATGCATTTAATTATAGCAGCAAGACCGATTTAAAAAAACTCCGTATAGCCTACGCGAAAAATTATTTTGACAGGCTGGCAAAAGATGCATCCGAATGGAAAGTGCTCGATACATACAGATCGATGGGCGTAAACCTACAAGCCGTTGAATTCCCCGACTCGACCTTATATCCGTTTAATATTATAGATATTGTTTTAAGTGCTGAATCAGCAGCTGCATTTGATGAGCTGACGAGGACGAACCGTGATGATCTCATAGAAAGACAGGACAAAAACTTCTGGCCGAATATTTTTCGTGCTGCAAGAGTAATTCCGGCTGTCGAATATATAAATGCAAACAGGTATCGCTACCAGCTTTGCGAAGGAATGAACAAGTTTATGAAGAATTATGACGTACTGATCGTGCCAACATATGCTGGAAGACAGTTATCGATTACAAACCTAAGTGGCCATCCTGTTGTCTGCATGCCCATGGGGTTTAATGAGAAAGGATTACCGCAGAGTATCACCTTGATTGGAAATCTCTATGATGAGGCTAGTATCGTTGTCGCTGCCAAAGCTTACCAGGATAAAACAAACCATAATAAAAAACACCCAGCGAAGTTCAGTGAGTAAATAGATAGAAACAATCTAAAATATATCTTCCACCTTCATAGACTCTAATACTAGTATAATCAACATGCAAAGAACTTATTTGTCTTTATTTATCGTGTTCATCCTTTCCTGCAGCACAGCAGGAAAGGTCGACATGATCGTTCACAACGGCATTATATACACTGTGGATTCAACATTTCGTACAATTGAAGCAATGGCAATCAAAGATGGCAAAATTGTAGCGACAGGATCTTCCAAAAACCTCTTGAAAGAATATGATGCAAAAGAAAAGCTTGATGTCGGCGGAAAGTTTATTTATCCTGGCTTCATCGATGCACATGCACACTTTTTGGGATATGGGTATGCATTGCAAACTGTTGATTTAACCGGCACTAAAAGTTGGGAAGAATGTGTTGAACGAATTATCAACTTTCTCACGAAAGATAGCACAACACAGTCGCGCTACGCAAGGAAGGGCACATGGATTATTGGCAGAGGATGGGACCAGAACGACTGGGAAATAAAAGAGTTTCCCGATAAAGAAGCATTAGACAAATTATTTAAAGACAACCCGGTGCTTCTAACAAGGATCGATGGGCATGCAGCTGTCGCCAATCAACAGGCACTGAACATCGCAGGCATCAAACCAGGAACAAATTTAACAGGAGGCGACATTGAAGTAAAGAATGAGAAGTTGACTGGCATCCTGATCGATAATGCAATTGATCTCGTGTCTTCTAAAATACCCGGTCGTAGCTATCAAGAGAATAAAGAAGCTTTGCTAGCGGCGCAAAAGAATTGCTTCGCCACTGGCCTAACGACTATCGATGATTGCGGATTGAGTTATCGCGATGTTGAGCTTATTAAACAAATGCAGACGGCGGGCGAATTAAAAATGAAGTTGTATGTGATGCTAGGCGATGATCCAACGAACTATAATTACCTTTTTAAAAGTGGGATAATAAAAAGTGACCGGCTGCATGTACGATCATTTAAAGTATATGCGGATGGCGCATTGGGCTCGAGGGGCGCATGCCTGTTAGAACCGTATTCAGACAAACCTTTGCAATCTGGTTTTCTGCTGAGCACTAAGGAACACTTCGATTCAGTCGCCAGTATAATATATAGCAAACGGTTTCAAATGTGCACACACGCTATAGGCGATTCAGGCAATCGTGTTATACTAAATACCTACGGGAAATATCTTAAAGCAAAAAATGATCTGCGCTGGAGAATTGAACATGCGCAGGTAGTTCACCTGTCTGACTTTGCCTTATTCGGCAGATATAGCATCATTCCTTCTGTACAGCCAACGCATGCAACATCTGACATGTACTGGGCAGGAGATCGGCTGGGAAAGCAAAGAGAAAAAGGGGCCTATGCATATAAGGATTTGATGAACCAGAATGGATGGATAGCGCTAGGCACTGATTTTCCCGTGGAAGATATCAGTCCCTTGAAAACATTTTTTGCTGCTGTAGTAAGAAAAGACTCAAAGGGATGGCCGGAAAATGGTTACCAGGTTGAAAATGCGTTAAGCCGTGAGAATGCGATTCGCGGAATGACAATCTGGGCTGCGAAAGCAAATTTTGAGGAGCAGGAGAAAGGAAGCCTCGAGGTTGGAAAATTTGCAGATTTCATTATGCTTGACAAAGACCTGATGAAGGTAACAAACGATGAAATACTCAGTGCCCGGGTTTTGAAAACCTTTGTCAACGGAGAGCTTGTGTTCGAAAAAAATAAAAGTAATGCACAGTAGCTACCGCATCTTATCTTCATGTCGCTTAAAAATTTTACAGATGAAATCAACTTTTCTTACAGTACTTGGGATTATAATTTTGTCTTCGTTCTTTCCGATTCAAAAGAAACAACGTGTAATTTTCTTTGGTGACTCCATTACCCAGGCAGGGGTTCAGCCAACAGGGTATATTACAAAACTTGGTGAGCTGCTAAAACAGAAGGGACTGGACAATAACTATGAATTGATCGGCGCTGGAATTGGCGGAAATAAAATTTATGATCTGTATTTAAGAATTGATGACGATGTTTTATCGAAAAACCCTGACATGGTTATAATTTGGGTTGGAGTAAATGACGTATGGCATAAGCGCACCTCCGGAACAGGTACTGACGCAGATAAATTTGAAAAGTTTTATTCTGCAGTACTAAAGAAATTGCAACAGAAAAATATTAAGGTCGCAATTTGCACGCCTGCCGCAATCGGTGAAAAAACAGACTTCAGTAATGAACTTGATGGTGACCTTAATAAATATTCATCGCTCATCAGGGGGATTGCGAAAAAAACTAACTGTGTATTAATTGACCTCCGCCAGGCTTTTTTACAATACAATCTTGCAAATAATAGCGAGAATAAAGACAAAGGAATTCTAACCACGGATGGAGTACATCTCAATGAAAAAGGGAACTACCTGGTGGCCGATGAAATGATGAGAGCGATTGGCGCAAAATAAATGTTGAGGCTAATGAACTGATTACAAGTAATCAAAACTTTTTGCACGGACTGTAGGAATTTCTTCCAGTTCTCAAGTACATATAACCCCTTATAGCCAGATCAGCAATTCACATTTGTTTATAGTTTAAGCAATTCTAAAGCGCCCCAGAAGGGTGAAAAATTATTATGTTTGCAGTCATGGAAAAGAGTGATATCAAGGCGATTCGAGTGGCAATTCTTGATTTGTACGAAGGACAGGCTAACCAGGGTATGCGCTGTATCCGTGAGATTTTAAAACAATACTCAGAAATAAATCATTTACCTCTTACTTGCGATGAATTTGAAGTACGCCTTCAACAGCAGGTACCAGACCTCACTTACGATATCTATATCTCCAGCGGTGGACCCGGTAGTCCCTTAGAAAGCAAGGACAGTGAATGGGAAAAAAAATATTTTTTCTGGCTGCAATCGGTCGAGAGATATAATAACAATGCAGATAACTTACAAAAAAAGCATGTGTTGTTTATATGCCATTCCTACCAGCTGGCATGCAGGCATTACAAAGTGGCTAAGGTTTCAAAGCGGCGTTCCACTGCTTTCGGTGTTTTTCCTGTGCATATTTTGTACAATGCACTAAACGAACCTCTTTTTAAGGGCTTGAATGATCCGTTCTATGCGGTTGATAGCCGTGACTACCAGGTTACGCAACCCAATCACGAAACCATTCGCAAAATGGGCGCAACAATTCTCGCGATCGAAAAAGAAAGGCCACACATTCCACTTGAACGAGCGATCATGGCAGTGCGTTTTAATGAATATATGATCGGCACACAGTTTCACCCGGAAGCTGATGCCACGGGTATGACAATGTACCTTCAACGGGAAGACAAGAAAAAAACAGTGGTCGAAAATCACGGATATGAAAAATGGAAATCCATGATACGGCACTTAAACGATCCGGATAAAATCCTCATGACCTATTCGCATGTCATTCCGAATTTTCTCAATCAGGCAGTGAATTCGTTGCAAAGTGTTGAAGTTTAGCGACCGCTCCATTTCCTGATTCATTGTTACAATAACTGAACTCGTAGGACTTAAAATTCCATTCTTTGTGCCTTTGCGTCTTTGTGGCCTTTCCTCATTGCAAGTCAGGTTGCCATAAAGACACGAAGGCACAAAGAAGGCGAAGACATTCATAGATTCCGAGATAAATAAAAACCGCTGTT